>NZ_QPFS01000137.1:0-12501 GCF_010906995.1 Rhodopseudomonas sp. WA056
CGCTGGCGGTGCTGTCGCTGGCTTTGGCCTTGAGCTTCGTCGGCGGATTGACGTCGATGTTCGGCAAGACGATCAGTGCAGCGTTGTTCGTGGCCTACGGACTAACCGGCGCCGCGACGCTGCATACCGTGACGATGGCGGCGCGCAACCGCCTGTTCCTGCTCAGCTCGGCCTACGCGCTGATGCTGATCTTCCTGTGGCCCGCGGTCGGCCTGATCGTGCTCGGCCTCGGTGACGCCTTTCTCAATCTCCGGCAGCGCTACTTCCAGCGCCGCTCGATGCCGCCTCCACCCTCTCACTGAAACGACATTCGCAAACACACGACTAAGGAGATCACGATGGAAGTCATTCTGCTGGAACGCGTCGCCAAGCTCGGCCAGATGGGCGAACTGGTTCGCGTCAAGGATGGTTTTGCGCGCAACTTCCTGCTGCCGCGCGGCAAGGCGCTGCGTGCCACCGCCGCCAATCGCGAGAAGTACGAGCACATGAAGGCCGACCTCGAGGCGCGCAACATCGCCGCCAAGGCCGAAGCCGCCAAGGTCGCCGAGAAGATCGACGGTCAGAACGTGGTGGTGGTCCGCCAGGCGTCGGAAGGCGGCCAGTTGTTCGGCTCGGTCTCGGTGCGCGACATCGTCGCGAGCTTCGATGCCGAAGGCGTCAAGATCGACCGCAGCCAGGTGCTGCTCGACGCGCCGATCAAGACCATCGGTAAGCACTCGATCCAGGTCGCGGTGCATCCCGAAGTGGAAGTCGCCGTCTCCGTCACCGTGGCGCGCAGCGCCGAGGAAGCCGAGCGGATCAATCGCGGTGAAGACATCTCCACCCGCCGCGAGGACGAAGACGCCGCCGCCGAGGCGCTGGCCGCCGCCGGCGAATTCTTCGATCCGGACGCGCAGTTCGGCGAAGAGCAGCCGGCCGAGCAGTAAGCTACTGCTCGCGTCCGATCAAAATGAAAGCCCGGCCTGATCGCATCAGGCCGGGCTTTTTCTATCTTCGACCAGGAAGCGAGCGGACTATTTCGCGGCCGGCGCCTCGGTCGAGCCGGCCGACGGCGGCGACTCGGTGGACGGCTGAGGCTGCGCCGGCACAGTCTCGGACGACTTCTCGGCCGGCGGCCCCGCCGGCGAAGGAGCCGGAGCCGGAGCCGGAGCCGGCTTCGGTTCCGGGGCGGACACGGGCGCCGCCGACTCAGGTGGCTTGATCCCCGAAGGCTCGGGGGTCTGAGGCTTCGGCGTTTCGGGTTCGGCCGCCTTCGGTGCCGGGGTTACTGCGGGTACCGGATCGGAGCGCACCGGGGTCTCGGCAGCCGGCGCAGCGGCTGGCTTGGTCGCACCGGGCTTGGGCGCAGACCCCGCCTCCTCCTTGCCCGGTTCCTTACCCGGCTCTTTGCCCGGCTCGGACGCAGGGGTGTCCGGCTTTGCGGCAGCGGGCTCGGCCGGCTTCTCGCGGGTACGCTTGGCCTTGCCGCGCTTCTTCGCGGTCTTGGCCTCGGGCGCAGGCGCCGCTGCGGGTTCGGCTTCTGCAGCCGGCGCAGCGGCCGGCTCCTCTGTTTCGACCGGCGGCGCGGGGCGGCGTTTGGTGTTCCGGCTGCGCTGGCTCTTTCCTTCTTCGGCTTGCTGGGGAGGAGCGACCTCTTCGGGCCTGGCGGCTTCCTCGGCCCCCCGGCGTTGCCGGCGCGCCCTCGACTCCGGACGGGCGTCCTGCCTGCCACGCGCATCGGTGCCGCCATTGGCGACCAGATAGCCGGCCAGCATGGCGGCCATGTCGCTGCTGGTGGTGTAGTGCTGCCTGAGGAACGACGCTGCGGCGTTCGGCGGCACCGTCCGAAGCAGCCCGCGCGGGCTCTTGTGACAGACGGCGCAGGTGCTCGAGAAGATTTGCGCCGAGCTCTTGCCCGCTTCCAAATTCTGGGCTCGGGCGGGCTGTGCGACGGCAACCCCGAGCACGAGCAATACCGCTACCGAACTGAGCGATCGGCTTACCATTTAGCCCTCCGATGCAAAAAATCACCGCAGCCGCGGCGGTGACCTTTTAGCGAATTGTGAGATGATTGGAAGCGCAGAGATGGAACATCACGGTGCATGAAATGAGGCAGCAGCTCAGCCTCACGCTCATGTCACTAATGATACCTGCGATGCTTGACTATACTTCGATCGCGGTGCTTGCGGCGACGCGACAGGAACAAGCCGCAAGGCCAGTGTTGTAGCAGTCGAGGCGCTGCTCAGGGTCGGCGCCCGAGAGCGAGGCCTGCCGATGGACGGATTGTTTCGTCTGCTGCTGAGCCGCTTCATTCAACGCGGCACCATCGTCTTCACCACCGCGAGCGGCACCACATTTACTTGCGGAGACGGCACCGGAGAGCCGGTGCACGCACGGCTGACGAGCGCCGCGGCACAACGTCGCCTGCTGCGCGATCCGGAGCTCGCCCTGGGCGAGATCTACATGGACGGCGGCCTCGTGATGCAGCACGGCACGATCGCCGACCTGCTCGCTGTGGCAATGGATCAGCCTGACTGGACACCGGACTGGGCGAGATTTCACGGGCTGGTCCGCTACTGGGTCAGGACGCTGCACCAGTTCAACCCGCGCGGCCGATCGCGCGACAATGTCGCACGTCACTACGATCTCGACGGCCGGCTGTACGCGCTGTTTCTGGACGCCGACAGGCAATACAGTTGCGGCTATTTCGAAACGCCCGACGCCAGCCTCGATGACGCTCAACTCGCCAAGAAGCGGCATATCGCCGCCAAGCTGCTCGCCGCCCCGCGGCAGCGGGTACTCGACATCGGTTCGGGCTGGGGCGGCTTGGCACTGTATCTGGCGGAGACTTGCGGCGCAGACGTTACCGGCGTGACGCTGTCGCAGGAGCAGCTCCAGGTCTCCAACGCCCGCGCGGCCGAGCGCAGCCTCGCCGGTCGGGCCCGCTTCATGTTGCAGGACTATCGCGACGTCCCCGGCGGCCCGTTCGACCGCATCGTCTCCGTAGGCATGTTCGAGCACGTCGGCGTCGCACATTACGACGCCTTCTTCCGACGCTGTGCCGAATTGCTCGAGCACGACGGCGTGATGCTGCTGCACTCGATCGGCCGCTCCGAAGGGCCCGGCTTCACCAACCCCTGGATCGCCAAGTACATCTTCCCCGGCGGCTATCTGCCCGCGCTGTCGGAGGTGCTGCCGGCGATCGAGCGCGCCGGATTGTTGGTCTGCGACATCGAGATCCTGCGGCTGCATTACGCCGAAACGCTGAGGGCATGGCGCGAGCGCTTCCTGGCCCGTCGCGAGGAAGCGGAGCGGCTGTACGACGCCCGTTTCGTCAGGATGTGGGAGTTCTATCTGGCGGCTGCGGAAATGTCGTTTCGCAAACAGAACACCATGGTGTTCCAGATCCAGCTCACGCGGCGCCAGGGCGTGGTGCCGATCACGCGAGACTATATCGCTGCGGAAGAGCGGCGGCTGGCGTCGATCGAAAACGAGCGTCCACCGCGGCTGCAACTCGCCGGCGAGTAAGAGCGCCGGCCGGCATCATGCGCTAGCTGCAGTTCACCAGTCGGCGGCAACCTTCCCGATCCGCTTCTTGCGGCAGCGGCCGTGCCAGATGGGCCTGCGCAGCGCACACCAACGCGCTGTCGCACAACCTGTGCTCGGCCTCTTCGGCCGATGCGCGCTCGAAGGAGTCGATCAGCAAGTTCAGCCAATCGCGATCGGAGTGGTGGTGGCAATACTGCTGTGCCATCTGCGCTGTGTCCATCATCCGAGGTGATCCGCGAGCGGCTGCGGAGTCCTCGACGCTCTTGCCCTGTGTCGCGTCACCTTGTTGGAGCTTCCCACAATGCGGGCGCCTCGATGATCGCGTCTTCCGCTATCCTAGCCGAAAATTCTTACGAATCCCCGACCGGAGCGGTTCGATCTGTCTCGACCGTTCATTTTGAACTGTCGCCGGACAACGGCAGAAGGTTCAATCCTTCCGCCGTCGCGGCCGGAACGCGTCAAGCGCAGGCGACGGCCGCTCCAGCGGTCATCCACACTCTTGTCGCGCTGGTGCATAACGCGCGAATGCCGCTTTCGCTCCCGCCGAAATCGGCGCTTTAGTCGCGCCCCGCATCCGACAAAATCGACCCGATATTCGAGAGCTATGGCTGCAACCGATTCGAACGTTCTGAAGCTCGCGCCGGAACCCGGCGTGCCGGCATACCGGACCGCGCCCCACAACATCGAGGCCGAGCAGGCCCTGCTGGGCGCGATCCTGGTCAACAACGATGCGTTCTATCGGGTGTCGGACTTTCTCGAGCCGAAACATTTCTTCGAGCCGATCCATCAGACCATCTTCGAAACCGCGGCCAGCATCATCCGAGCCGGCAAGATCGCGACCCCGGTCACGCTGAAGACGTTCCTGGCGGCCGATCTCGATCTCGGCGGCCTCACGGTCGCGCAGTATCTGGCGCGGCTTGCCGCCGAAGCCACCACCATCATCAACGCCCAGGACTATGGGCGGACGATCTACGAGTTGTCGCTGCGCCGTGATCTGATCGGGATCGGCACCGACATGGTCAACGTCGCCTACGACGCTCCGGTCGACTTCGCTCCGCGCAATCAGATCGAGGACGCCGAGCGCCGGCTGTATGAGCTGGCGGAATCCGGCCGCTACGACGGCGGTTTCCAGAAATTCTCCCAGGCGCTGACCACCGCCGTCGACATGGCGGCGAAGGCGTTCCAGCGCGACGGCAAGCTGTCCGGCATCTCCAGCGGACTGCGCGACCTCGACACCCGGATGGGCGGCTTGCAGCACTCCGACTTGATCGTGCTCGCAGGGCGCCCCGGTATGGGCAAGACCGCGCTCGCCACCAACATCGCCTACAATGTCGCCAAGGCCTATCGCGGCGAGGTGCAGCCGGACGGCTCGACCAAGACCGTCAACGGCGGCATCGTCGGCTTCTTCAGTTGCGAAATGTCGGCCGAACAGCTCGCGACCCGTATTCTCGCCGAGCAGGCCGAGATCGCCTCGAGCAAGATCCGCCGCGGCGGCATCTCGGAAGCCGACTTCGACAAGATCCGCGACGTTTCGATCGAGTTGCAGTCGCTGCCGCTGTTCGTCGACGAAACCGGCGGCCTGTCGATCGCGCAGCTCACCGCCCGCGCCCGCCGCCTGAAGCGGCAGAAGGGCCTCGACATGCTGGTGGTCGACTACATCCAGCTCTTGCAGGGCTCGAGCAAGAAGGGCGACAACCGCGTCCAGGAAGTCACCGAGATCACCACCAGCCTCAAGGCGCTGGCGAAGGAATTGAACATCCCGGTCATCGCGCTGTCGCAGCTTTCGCGTCAGGTCGAATCCCGCGACGACAAGCGGCCGCAGCTCGCGGACCTGCGTGAATCAGGTTCGATCGAGCAGGACGCCGACGTGGTGATGTTCGTGTACCGCGAAGAATACTATCTGCAGAACAAGGAGCCGCGGCCGGGCACTCCCGAACATGAGAAGTGGGCGACCGACATGGAGCTGGTCCACGGCAAGGCCGAAGTGATCATCGCCAAGCAGCGTCACGGTCCGACCGGCACCGTCGATCTGCAGTTCGAAGGTCAGTTCACCCGCTTCAGCGATCTCACCGACGACAGCCACCTGCCGGAACGTATTTGACGCCGGAGCGGACCTGAGCCGCGCCGGCTGCCGTTGAACGGGCCGCAGGCAAAGCATAAGGTGCGCCATGCACATCCTCCCCGATCCGAACGCTACCGTTGCCGAGTTGTTGACACCGGAGGCGGGAAAAGCCGCCGAATTCGCCGCGGCCACCGCGGCCGCGTCCGGCATTCTCACCATCGATCTCGACGCTCTGGTTGCGAACTGGCGCAAGCTCGAAAAGACCGCGGTGCCGTCGGAATGCGCCGGCGTGGTCAAGGGCGACGCTTATGGCTGCGGCGCCGGCCCGGTGGTCAAGGCTCTGCTCGGCGCGGGCTGCAAGACGTTCTTCGTGGCGACGCTCGGCGAAGCCCGCGCAGTGCGCGAGGTCGCACCGGAGGCGACACTCTACGTCCTCGACGGGTTCTTCCCTTATTCCGGCGACGAATTCGCCAGGCTGAACTGCCAACCGGTGATCGGCGATCTGTACGAACTGGCCGAATGGGACGTGTTCTGCCGCCGCACCGGCTGGCGCGGCGGCGCGGCCCTGCACATCGACACCGGGATGAGCCGGCTCGGCCTGACGATCACCGAGGCGCAAGGCATCGTGCCGCGGATCGTCGCCGGCGACCACGGCATCACGCTGGTGATGAGTCACCTCGCCTGCGCCGATCTCGTCAATCATCCGCTGAACGCCAGGCAGGTGACCGCGTTTCGCGAAATCGCCGGTCAGTTCGCCGGCGTATCGGCGTCACTGTCGGCGTCTTCGGGGATCTTCCTCGGCCCGCAATTCGCGTTCGATCTGGTGCGACCCGGCGCGGCGCTGTACGGCATCAATCCCACGCCGGAAGCCGACAATCCGATGCAGCCGGTGGTCGACCTGAAGGCGCGGATCGTGCAGGTCCGCAGCGTCGAGCGCGGCGACACCGTCGGCTACGGCGCGACCTGGAGCGCACGGCGCCCGAGCAAAATCGCGGTGCTGTCGGCCGGTTATGCGGACGGTTACTTCCGCGCCGCCGGCTCCAGCGACGGCACCCGCGGCGCCGAGGTGATCATCGCCGGCGAACGCTGCCCGATCGCCGGCCGCATCTCGATGGACCTGCTCGCGGTCGACGTCACCGACCTGCCCGCCAACGCCGCCCGGCGCGGCATGATGGCGACCCTGATCGGCGACGGCATCACCGTCGACGAACTCGGCCATCACTTCGGCACGATCGGCTACGAAGTGCTGACCAGTCTCGGACCGCGCTACACGCGGATCTACAAAGGCGGCGACGCCAAGACGGAGAACAAGGCTGCCGAGGGCGAAGGCCTACCCACCGCCTCGGCCGGCTGAGTCCCAAGCACGAACTCTCAGCGGCATTGCGAGGAGCGCAGCGACCAAGCGATCCCGAGCGCAGTCCACCGCGTCTGTGGGTTGCTTCGCTGCGCTCGCGATGACGAAGCCTGTCACCGGATCGGCCAGCAGGCTCAGTCCTCGTGGACCAAAAACAGAAATCCGGTGATCGCCGCCATGAAGGCGAACGAACCGGACACACCGACCACGAAGACGATCCGCACCAGGGCCGGCGCTTCGCTGGTGGCGATCACGCCCGACAGGCCGAAGTAATTGTTGTACAGCACGATCGCTGCGAACAGCGCCCCGAACGCCGCGCCCATCCCGAAATGGCCGACGACCTGCCGCCATTTCCGCCGCTCGTAGTCCCGATGTCTGTCGTCTCGCATAGCGGATTGAACGTAGCCGAGCGGCGGCCGTTCCGGAAGCGTCCCCCCGGGGCGGATCATCGCGGCGGCGGTGATGCTCCCTCCGCCGGCGCAGCGCGCCCCGAAGCTCAATGCCGCGCGAACAGATCGCGCAATCGGCACAGCGTGGTGGTGATGTCGAAACTCTGATCGGGCAGATCTTCGCCCTTGATGATCAGATCGATCGCGGTCGCCGGGTCGGTCTCGCCGGTCAGCAGCACGTCGGCGCCGCGCTTCTTCATGTGGCGGACGTAGCCGTCGCCAGCGCTCCCGGCCACGATCAGTTCGACTCCGTCGAGCGGATGCGGGCCGTCGTCCTTGAAATAATGGGGAAGCTGCTCCTTCACCAATTCGATCCGAGCCGGTGCCGGCAACGGCTCGCCAGCGCGGTGTCCGGCCAGATCATAGACCAGCCAGCGCGGCGCCTGCCCGGCGTGGCCGCTGATGGTGAGCCAATCCTTGGTTGGAATGGCGATTTTCATGTCCGGCTTCCCCAATTACGCCCCGGGCGGGCGCCCGGAGTCCACCGCATTCTCGAACAAACTTCGGTGTCTGTCTGCTGGACCGTTGACGAACAGAACAAAATGTGAACATCAAGAATGTGTCTGTCCCCGATCCACCCGAGCACGCGATGGCCAAAGCCACCTCCTCCTTCGTCTGTCAGAACTGCGGCGCGGCGTTCAATCGCTGGCAGGGCAAATGCGAGGCGTGCGGCGAGTGGAATACGCTGGTCGAAGAGGCCGGCGACAACGCGGTGCCGGTGTCGATCCGCGCCAAGCGCCGCGGCCGGACGTTCAAGCTGGAGTCGCTGGCCGGCAAGAGCAACGACGCGCCGCGGCTGCCGTCGGGCATGGCCGAACTCGACCGCGTCACCGGCGGCGGCTTCGTGCGCGGCTCGGTGCTGCTGGTCGGCGGCGATCCCGGCATCGGCAAATCGACGCTGCTGACCCAGGCCACCAGCCTGATGGCCAAGGCCGGACATCGCACCGTCTACATCTCGGGCGAAGAAGCGATCGCCCAGGTACGGCTGCGCGCCGAACGGCTGGGCCTCGCCTCCGCACCTGTCGAACTCGCCGCCGAGACCTCGGTCGAGGACATCATCGCGACGCTGTCCGAAGGCGCGACGCCGAAGCTGATCGTGATCGATTCAATTCAGACGATGTGGACCGACACGGTGGAGTCGGCGCCGGGTACGGTGACCCAGGTCCGCGCCTCGGCGCAGGCGCTGATCCGCTTCGCCAAGAAGACCGGCGCGGCAATCATCCTGGTCGGCCACGTCACCAAGGACGGCCAGATCGCCGGTCCTCGCGTGGTCGAGCACATGGTCGATGCGGTGCTGTCGTTCGAGGGAGAAGGATCGCAGCAGTTCCGGATCCTGCGCTCGGTGAAGAACCGGTTCGGTCCCACCGACGAGATCGGCGTGTTCGAAATGACCGGGCTGGGCCTGCGCGAAGTCAGCAATCCCTCCGAGCTGTTTCTGTCGGAGCGCGACCTCGGCTCGCCGGGCACCGCGGTGTTTGCCGGCATCGAAGGCACCCGCCCGGTGCTGGTGGAATTACAGGCTCTGGTGGCCCCTTCGACGCTCGGCACCCCGCGGCGCGCGGTGGTCGGATGGGATTCGGCGCGGCTGTCGATGGTGCTGGCGGTGCTGGAGGCGCATTGCGGCGTCAAGCTGAGCGGCTACGACGTCTATTTCAACGTCGCCGGCGGCCTGCGCATCAACGAGCCCGCCGCCGACCTCGCCGCCGCCGCCGCACTGGTGTCGTCCCTGGCCAACGCGCCGCTGCCGCCGGACGCGGTGTATTTCGGCGAGATCTCGCTGTCGGGCGCGGTTCGCCCGGTGGCGCAGACCCCGGCCCGGCTGAAGGAAGCCGCCAAGCTCGGCTTCGCCCGTGCGGTGCTGCCGGAACAGACCCGCGGCGAAGCCCCGGCCGATGCCGGGCTGGCGCTGCAATCGGTCGGCGGGCTGTCCAGCCTGGTCGCGGACATCGCCGCGCGCGGCACGCGGCGGAGCCACGACGATGGTACGCCGCGGACCAAAGCTGCCTCAAATGCAACACCGGCGCGATTCCGGCGCCAGGAGGGTTGAAGCGGCGTGACGTTTCGGGGGTGCGCCGCTATACAACGCCCGCGCAAGCTGAACGTATCCGGCCACCAAGCTTTAACCCAGCGGAACATTGCTGTGGCGAGGCGGACGGGGGTGGTTTTCTCGCCTTGCGCCGCGTGCCATACCACCGTCACCTGTGCCGACCCCGTGCACGCCGATTCGCCGTTGTGCTGACCGAGCGGACCTGACCTGCCGATGCCGATTACCATCCTCGATCTCGTCGTTCTCGCGGTGATGTTGGTGTCCGGCCTGCTCGCGATGGTGCGCGGCTTCATGCGCGAAGTGCTGTCGATCGCGGCCTGGGGCGCGGCCGCGCTGGTGACGCTGTACGCGTTCCAGAAGCTGATGCCGATGGCCCGGACCTATTTCTCGTCCGAGACGGTCGCGGCCATCGTGGTGATCGCCGGCGTTTTCCTCGGCACCCTGATCATCGTGTCGATCATCACGGTGCGGATCTCGGACATGATCCTGGATTCGCGCATCGGCGCGCTCGATCGCACCCTCGGGTTTATGTTCGGTCTGGCCCGCGGCCTGCTGATCGTGGTGGTGGCGTATCTGTTCTTCAACTGGCTGGTGCCGGACAAGCAGCGCCCCGAATGGGTCACCAACGCCAAGTCGCGCACCGTCCTGCAAGGAACCGGTGACTGGCTGATGACGCTCTTGCCGGACGACCCTGAAAATACCATCTTGAAGCGGTTCAAGAAGAACAAGCCGGACGAAGACCAGCAGCAGACCGAGGATTCGGCTGCGCCCGGTGCCAATGACGGCTACAGCAAACCCGCCCGTGACGGCCTGAAAAACCTGATAGAGGGCAAACCGGCCACGCGCTGAGCGTGTCCCACAAGAGAGGCGCGATGGACGCGATGCCCAGCTCTTCCGACGACGCCGCAACGCCCGCTTCGGACGCTCGCGACCAGCACATCCTCGACGATACCGTTTTCGATACCGATGGTGACACGCTGCGCGAAGAGTGCGGCGTGTTCGGCATTTTCGGCCACCCCGAAGCCGCAGCGATCACCGCGCTCGGGCTGCACGCCCTGCAGCACCGCGGCCAGGAAGCCGCCGGCATCGTCTCGTTCGACAACGGCCGGTTTCATTCCGAGCGCCGGCTCGGTCTGGTCGGCGACACGTTCTCCCGCGCCGACGTGATCGCGCGGCTGCCCGGCAATTCGGCGATCGGCCACGTCCGCTATTCGACCACCGGCGAGACCATCCTGCGCAACGTCCAGCCGCTGTTCGCCGAGCTCAATGCCGGCGGCTTCGCGGTCGGCCACAACGGCAATCTCACCAACGGCCTCACCCTGCGGCGCGAACTGATCCGCAGCGGCGCGATCATGCAGTCGACCACCGACACCGAGGTGATCCTGCATCTGGTCGCGCACTCCCAGAAGACACGCTTCATTGAACGCTTCATCGAGTCGCTGCGGGCGCTGGAAGGCGCCTACTCGCTGGTGTCGCTGACCAACAAGAAGCTGGTCGGCGCCCGCGATCCGCTGGGCATCCGCCCGCTGGTGCTCGGCGAGCTCGACGGCTGCCCGATCCTCGCCTCGGAGACCTGCGCGCTCGACATCATCGGCGCGCGTTACGTCCGCGACGTCGAGCCCGGCGAAGTCATCGTGTTCGATCGCCACGGTGTCACCAGCCACAAGCCGTTCCCGCCGCAGGCGCCCCGCCCCTGCATCTTCGAATACATCTACTTCGCGCGTCCGGATTCGATCGTCGGCGGCCGCTCGGTGTACGACGTCCGCAAGGCATTCGGTGCCCAGCTCGCAGTCGAGAGCCACGTCGAATCCGACGTGGTGGTACCGGTGCCGGATTCCGGCGTGCCGGCGGCGATCGGCTACTCGCGCCAGTCGGGCGTGCCGTTCGAGCTCGGCATCATCCGCAACCATTATGTCGGCCGCACCTTCATCCAGCCGACCCAGAGCGTCCGCGAACTCGGCGTGCGGATGAAGCATTCGGCCAACCGCGCCGCGATCGAAGGCAAGCGGATCGTGCTGATCGACGACAGCCTCGTCCGCGGCACCACGTCCAGGAAGATCGTCAAGATGATGCGCGATGCCGGCGCCCGCGAGGTGCACTTCCGCATCGCCTCGCCGCCGATCACCCATCCCGACTATTACGGCATCGACACGCCGGACCGCGCCGGCCTGCTCGCCGCCACGCATTCGCTCGAAGAGATGCGGGACCTGATCGGCGCCGATACGCTGGCCTTCCTGTCGGTCGACGGCATCTACCGCGCAATGGGCGAACCGGGCCGCGACCCGGCGCTGCCGAAATTTACCGACCACTGCTTTACCGGCGACTATCCGACCGGCCTCACCGATCTCAACCAGACCGAATCGGCGCCGCGGCAATTGTCGCTGTTGGCCGAAGCGAGCTGAGCCGCGATCTGCCCAAACGCCGTCACCGGCTTCGCCGGTGGCGGCGTTTGCTTTGAACCCAGCGTTTGAAGATACCTCTTTTAGAGGATGGATACTCGGGTCCGGTCCGCGTATGAGGAAGTCCGATATATCTTGAGCCGGACCTCGCCATGACCCAACCTCTCGCTTCCCGCATCGCTCTCGTCACCGGCGCCTCGCGCGGCATCGGCTACGCCACCGCCAAGGCGCTCGCCAAGGCCGGCGCCCATGTGATTGCCGTCGCCCGCACCCAGGGCGGGCTGGAAGAACTCGACGACGAGGTCCGCAAGGACGGCGGCCATCCGCTGACGCTGGTCCCGCTGGATCTCACCGACTATCAGGCGATCGGCCGGCTCGGCGGCACGATCTACGAACGCCACGGCAAACTCGACGTGCTGGTCGGCAACGCCGGTATCGCCGGACCATCATCGCCGCTCGGCCATATCGATCTGAAGCCGTGGCTCGACGTGATCGGCATCAACCTCAATGTGAACTTCCAGCTCGTCCGCTGCATGGAACCGCTGCTGCGGGCATCCGATGCCGGCCGTGCGGTGTTCCTGACCTCGCGCGCCGGCGGCAAGGCGCCGGCCTATCGTGGCCCTTATGCGGCCTCGAAGGCGGCGCTGGAAACGCTGGTGCAG
>NZ_QPFS01000138.1:0-12404 GCF_010906995.1 Rhodopseudomonas sp. WA056
TGCCAAGCGCTCCCACGGCTACGGCTTCCTGCCCGGCTATGTGCAGCCGCCGAACAACGCCGTACCGTTGTTCAAGCAGAAACTCACGCGCGAGCAGCTCGCGATGCTGCGGCCGAAGCGGCCGTGGTACATCGATCCGACGCCGGACTATTATCGCTGGAACAGCCCCTGGAGCGGCGAGTGGCGCTATCCGGGCCGCGCCGGCTTCTATCGCGGCCGTTACAACGGCGGCAGCTTCGGGCCGTGCTGGACCCAGACGCCCATCGGGCCGGTCTGGAATTGCGGGAAGTAGCCCGGTTGGCGCTCTTGTTCAGCTCGCGGGCCGCAGCGGCCGCACGCGCATGCGGGTTTCGTCGACCACGACATAACGCCCGAACCGCTCGGCGCCCTGACGCCGAAACCGTTGTCTTCCGTCAGCAACAGCCGGCCATCGCTGGCCGCCATAGTAACGACCTCTGCATCGCTCAGTCCCGCAGCCATCTCGGCGACGTACAGCACATCATGGCCATCGGCCCGCAACGCAGCGACCAACGAGGCGGGCACGCACTCGTCGGCCAGCCATCGCATGGTCAGCCGAAGATGACGTCTTGGTCTGCCAGATAGTCTGCGGCGAAGGTCTGCACGGCGAGAATGTCATCGGCGGTCAGCCGCGGATGATCGGCGATGATCTCGGCCGTGGAGAGGCCCGCACCGAGCTTGCGCAGGATCATTTCCACCGGGATGCGCGTGCCGCGCACAACTGGCTTGCCGCCCATCACCTCGGGATTGATCTCGATCCGCTCATGTCGCATGGCACCGACCGCAGCTTGCTCAGGGTTCACGATAGCATAGTTCACCGCGCTTGCCAGGGTGCGGGGTTGCCCGCCTGCGGCCCGAGCGACCCCAAGCCGCTCCGTCACCGCCCCCATTGCATCCGCCGCCCGTCCCGGGCCAATAATCGGCTATGACGCTGCACGACTTCCGACTCGCCGTTCGGCGGCTGTACGACGGCGCGACGCCGCGCGGGGTGGCGTTTCGCTACGGCCTGTTGGCGTTCGATATCGTCACCATCCTGTTCATCGTCGGCACCTCGTTCCTGCCGCAGAATCCGGTCGTCGAGATGCTCGATACCGGGTTCGGTGTCCTGATCTTGATCGACTTCGCGGCGCGGCTGTATGCCAGCCGGCGGCCGATGCGGGAGTTCGGCCGGCTCGCGACCTGGACCGATCTGGTCGCCATCGCGTCGTTCCTGGCGCCGCTGCCCGGCGAGGGAGCCGGCTTCCTGCGCATCCTGCGCACGCTGCGCGCGTTCCAGGACTATCAGATGCTGACGCGGCTGCGCAGCGACAGCCGCTTCTTCCGCCGCCACGAGGAGGTGGTGATCGCGGTGGCGCGGCTGGCGGTGTTCATCTTCGTGATGACGGCGATCGTTTACGAAACCCAGCATTTCCGCAATCCGCAGATCGGCAACTACGCCGACGCGCTGTATTTCACCGTCACCGCGCTGACCACCACCGGGTTCGGCGACATCACCCTTGCCGGCACGCTGGGACGGATGATCAGCGTGGTGATCATGATCTTCGGCGTCACGCTGTTCTTCAATCTGGCGCGGGCGCTGATCAGTCCGAACAAGGTGCGCTTTCCCTGCCCGACCTGCGGACTGCAGCGCCACGACGCTGACGCGGTGCATTGCAAGGCCTGCGGCACCGTGCTGAATATTCCGGACGAGGGGCGCAACTGAGCCTGTTGCCACGCCACTCGCTGCCGACAGGATCCGCCATGCTCACCCGCCGCTTTGCGCTCGCCCTCCTCGCCGCCGCTTCCGCTCTGCCCGCCGCCGCGCTCGCACAGGCGCCGGCCAAGACGAACGCGACCGATCCCGCCGCAGTGCTCACCCGGCTCTACAAGGCGGCCGCCAAGGACAATGCCGGCGGCGCCTTCGTCAACAACGCCAAGGAGCGCGGCAAGTATCTGTCGACATCGTTCGCCGCGCTGTGGAGCAAGGCCGAAGCCAAGGTGCCGGACGGCGAGATCGGGCCGATCGATTTCGATCCGGTGAGCAATTCGCAGGATCCGGACATCAAGTCGTTCGCGATCAAGGCCGAGACCCAGGACAATGCCCGCGCCACGCTGGCGGTGGCGCTGATCGGCAGCCAGCGCCGCAAGGTCGCCGCCGACAGCGTGATCCGCTACGATCTGGTGCGCGACGGCGCCGCGTGGCGGATCGACGATATCCGCGGCAGCGTCGAGGGGCAGCCATGGTCGGTGCGGCAGATGCTCGAGGCATCGCTGAAGAACTAATCGAAGCCGCCGGCGTTGCCGCTCCGCCCCATACCGATCGTGGTGGGACGATCGTGGTGCGGTGGCGCACCGCTTTTGCACCGCTCGCCTCCGGGATTGTCCGGGTTGCGCGGCGCAGCGCGGTGTGGCCTTACCCTCCGTACGCATCCACAGTGGCCTGCGTCGCAACGACGCCGCGCTTGCCACCTCGCCGTCCCCTTGACTTCACCGGGGCCGGCATCACCTGACTGCCAACGGCACGCCGGCAATTGCCGTCGCGGCCGGACATTGAACTTTGAGGAGACGTCATGAGCGGGACCACGGCCGCAGCCAATGTGCGCGACAACAAGGCGCTGAACCGCTTCGAACTCGACGCCCATGGCGAGATCGCGTTTGCGAGCTATCGACGCACCGGCGGCCGCGTCGTCATCACCCACACCGAGACCCCGCCGCCGCTGCGCGGCCGCGGCATCGCCTCCAGCCTGGTGCGCGGCGCGCTCGATCTGATCCGCGCCGAAGGCGCCAAGGTCGGCGCCGGCTGCGGCTTCGTTGCCGATTATCTCGACGCCCATCCGGAATACGCCGACCTCACCGCATGAGGTCTCGTCCGGGCCGCGTGCGCGGTCCAGTGATTGCCCGCCGCTGCGGGCTGTGGCATCGGTTCCACAGCGCGCGGCACGCCGGCAGGTTCTGTGGTCTCCTGCGGTCGCGCTCCGCAGGAGCCGTGAAGATGACCGTGTCGCCGCCGCCGGGTTTTCAGCCGTTCGCCGTTCAGGACGGCTACATCGGCACCAACGGACCGTACTACTGGCGGCAGAGCGCAGACGGCCAGCCGGAGTTTGGCTTCCTCAGCGACGAGCGTCACGGCAATCCCAACGGCGTGCTGCATGGCGGCGCGCTGCTCGGCTTTCTCGATACCATTTTGGGATTTTCGGTGGTGCTGGCGGGACAGCGGCGTTGCGCCACGGTCTCGCTCGACAGCCGCTTCCTCGCCACCATCGAGCCGGGCGGCTGGATCACCGGCCGCACCACGATGAAGAAGCTGTCGCGCAGCCTCGCCTTCATCGACGCCGAAGCGCTCGCTGGCGACAAGCTGCTGGTCACCACCGCCGCCGTGTTCAGAATATTCGAGTCCTGACGCATCGTCACGCGGCCACGCCATGCCGCAAGCGAGCGGCACGGCGGACCATCCAGGATGACGTGTCGGGTCAGTGCTTGATGTCGGCCGGCAGCTTGCCGCCATTGGCGACCAATTTGGCCATCACCTGCTTGTGCAGCCAGATGTTCATCGACGCCGAGTCGTTCATGTCGCCGCTGTAGCCGAGCTCCTTGGCGAGCTCCTTGCGGGCCGACAGGCTGGAATCGATATCGAGCGCCTTCATCAGATCGACGATCGAAGTGCGCCATTCCAGCTTTTCACCCTTGGCCTTCACCGCCTTGTCGAGGATCGGCGCGACATCGACCGACGGCGCGGCGGTGGGCTGTGGCGCAGTCGGCGCCGGTGCCGTACCCGCCGCAGCGGTGGTGGTGGGCGCCGACGCCTCGGCGCTGCCTGATGCCGCAGCGGCGCTGTCGCCGAAAATCGCGCTCATGATCTTGCCGAAAATGCTCATGCTGGCCTCCCCCTGTTTGCGATGCCGTGCATCGTGCACTCCAACAATTGCCGGCCCCGTTGGGTTCCACCGGCGGATCGTTGCGCGCGCGGAGCGGTGCCTCGCGAGATCAGTTCACTCGTCCACCCGAGTCGGCCTCGCACCGCAGCATCGAAAATCACCAAAGCTTGAGCAACGACCGCTACTAAGCGGCGTTAGGATACCTTCACAGGTCGCGGCAAGTTCGGGTCACAGGACCAGTTCGTTCGTTGCTCTCGCGTCTGGCTCCTTACTGATCGTTCGTGTCCGCACAACAAGCGCCCGGCCCGCCGTTTCGGCGCACGGCCGGTGATGATCAACGTCGAACACGGGAGGACGCTACGCATGGCCACGACCTATTCTTCCGATCGTGCCGCAATCGCTGCGGACGACGCTGTCCCCGCCGTCCATCGCATCGGATTTGCCGATCTCGGCGCCGCGCTTCGGCAAGGCTGGGAGGATTTCAAAGCGGTGCCGAGCCACGCAGTGATGCTGGTGCTGATCTATCCGGTGCTGGGCCTGGTGCTGGCGCGGATGGTGCAAGGCTACGCAGTGCTGCCGTTGCTGTTTCCGCTCGCCGCCGGCTTTGCGCTGCTTGGCCCGTTCGCCGCGCTCGGGCTGTATGAGCTGAGCCGCCGCCGCGAACGCGGCGAGCCGGCGACCGCCTCGAACGCCGTGGCGGTGCTGCGGTCGCCGTCGTTTGCCGCGATGCTCGGGTTCGGCGCCATCCTGCTCGCGCTGTTTCTCGTGTGGCTCGCCGCCGCGCAGGCGATCTACGTCGCGCTGTTCGGCTACGCTCCGGCCGCGGCGATCCCGGACTTCGCGCGCCGGGTGCTGACCACGCCGGAGGGCTGGAGCCTGATCCTGATCGGCTGTGGCGTCGGCTTCCTGTTCGCTTTGGCGGCACTGTGCCTGAGCGTGGTCGCATTCCCGATGATGCTGGACCGCAACGCCGGCATCGGCGACGCGATGGCGACGTCGCTGCGGGTGGTGGCGATCAATCCGTTGCCGATCGCCGCCTGGGGCGTGATCGTGGCGGTTCTGCTCGTCGTCGGCTCGATGCCGGCATTCCTCGGGCTGGCGGTCGTGATTCCACTGCTCGGCCACGCCACATGGCATCTGTACCGCAAGGCGGTCGAACCCAATCCGAAGCCGCCGCTGCTGCCGCCGATTCGCTCGCCCCGGCGGTCGGCTGCCGATTTCCCGGCGAACCTGCTGCAATGGAAGCGCAACGGGACCTGAGCCGACTCGTCGGCAAGCTCCCCACCTCGGCCGCCGATCGTTCTCAGAGGTCGGCGGCCGTTTTGTGCATTGCGATAGATCAAATCGGCGATTCGCCTGTGAATGGATATTCACGTCCTCCGTATTTATGCGTATACTGCATGAGACGAGATCGAATTGTTCGAAGGTCTTAACCCGAACGAGGGACAGCTCCGGCACTAGAATGCAGCTCTGGAACGCAAGCAGGCGCCGCCCAACGTAACACGTCACTGAAAATGCACTATAATTCAGCTCGTAGGGCTTCTAGGGAGGCTTGAACGGGCTCTCGACTGAAGGGCCAAACAGCCCCCCGAGCGAGCCGGCAGGGCCGAAAGGGTTAATCATTCCTTCCTGCCGGTATGCATTCACGGTCTAGCTGCGGTGCAACATTTTCGCTGCTGGTTTTCCGACTCGTCGCCTATATTCCTTTCGACGCTTCGGTTCTTCCGAAGAACTGAATCGTGGACAAGGAGACCATCCCATGCTGCTTTCGCTCATCCGCGCAATCCGCGCGTTCCGGGACTATCAGCGCAATGTCGCTGAGTTGTCTCAGCTCAGCGATCGCGAACTGGCCGACATCGGACTTGACCGTTCGGACATCCCGCGCGTCGCTTCGGGTCACTACAACGGCTGACCCAACCTGCTGTTTTCTGCCCTCTACGGCCAACGCCCGCCTTCTGGCGGGCGTTGTCGTTTCGAGACGGTGTTGCGCTGCTGTGGCGGTGGACTGCGGCGTGTCGCAGCGACTGAATCGGATTTGATCCGCGGCTGAAACAGGCTAGCTGTAGCCGATGACCAGCAGCCCCCACTCTTCTTCGCCCGTCGTTCATGTCATCGGCGCCGGCCTCGCCGGCTCGGAAGCCGCCTGGCAGATCGCCCGCCTGGGCGTCCCGGTCGTGCTGCACGAGATGCGCCCCACCCGGACGACCGAGGCGCACAAGACAGACGGTCTTGCCGAACTGGTGTGCTCGAATTCGTTCCGCTCCGACGATGCCGCCAATAACGCGGTCGGGCTGCTGCATGCCGAGATGCGCAAGCTCGGCTCGCTGATCATGCGGGCGGCCGATGCCAACCAGGTGCCAGCCGGCGGTGCATTGGCGGTCGATCGCGACGGCTTTTCGGCCGCAGTGAGCAAAGCGCTGGCCGAGCATCCGCTGGTCGAGATCCGGCGCGAGGAGATTGATGGTCTGCCGCCGCAGGATTGGGCCAACGTCATCGTTGCAACCGGCCCGCTCACCTCTGCTCCGCTCGCCGAGGCGATCCGCGGCCTGACTGACGAGAGTGCGCTGGCGTTCTTCGACGCCATCGCCCCGATCGTACACCGCGACTCGATCGACATGTCGGTGGCGTGGTTTCAATCGCGCTACGACAAGGTCGGCCCCGGCGGCACCGGGGCCGACTATCTGAATTGCCCAATGACCCGCGAGCAGTACGACGCCTTCGTCGATGCGTTGATCGAAGGCGAAAAGGTCGACTTCAAGGATTGGGAGAAAGACACGCCGTATTTCGACGGCTGCCTGCCGATCGAAGTGATGGCCGAGCGCGGCCGCGAGACGTTGCGCCACGGCCCGATGAAGCCGGTCGGCCTGACCAATCCGCACAACCCGACGGTGAAGCCCTACGCCATCGTCCAGCTCCGGCAGGACAACAAGCTGGGCACGCTGTACAACATGGTCGGCTTCCAAACCAAGTTGAAGCATGGCGCGCAACTGCGTGTTTTTCGGACCATTCCTGGGCTCGAAAACGCTGAATTTGCAAGGCTCGGCGGCCTTCACCGCAACACGTTTCTCAACTCGCCGAAGCTGCTCGACGAAAGCCTTCGGCTGCGCGCATCGCCACGGCTGCGGTTCGCAGGGCAGATGACCGGCTGCGAGGGCTACGTTGAATCCGCCAGCGTCGGTCTGTTCGCAGGGCTGAGCGCCGCCGCCGATGCACTCGGCCGATCGCTGGCCCCGCCGCCGCCGACCACGGCCCTCGGCTCCCTGCTCGGACACATCACCGGCGGCCACATCGAAACCATCGATGCCGGGCCGCGCTCGTTCCAGCCGATGAACATCAATTTCGGCCTGTTCCCGCCGCTCGCTAGTCCCCCGACCAAAGGCCCGGATGGCAAGCGGCTGCGTGGGCCGGAAAAGTCCGTCGCCAGGAAGCAGGCGCTCAGCGCCCGCGCCCTTGCCGACATGGACGGCTGGATCGCCGCAAATCTGAAGCTGCCGAAGGCGGCGTAGTCGTCCGTCGCTGTCTAAGGGCGCAGAAGCGTCGCCCCGTCATCGCGAACGAAGCGAAGCAACCCGGAAGCTGCGCACCTGCGCTCGTGGACTGCTTGGTCGGGCCGCTCCTCATGATGCGGAGAGGTCAGTTACATACGAAACGCTTTGCTCCGGCTTGCCCGCCACAGCGTCCACAGCGTGGCCAGCCGCGATCGCTCGAACGGCGTGAACGGATCGCGCTCGGGAGACGCCAGAAGGTCGAGATCACGGCGGGCAAGCGCCAGCGGCAGGAAGGCCGGGCGCAGCGCGGTCGGCAGATCGGCCAGCTCGAGCAGTGCCTGATCGAGATGCTTGCGCGCCTCGGCGATCACTTCTGCGAGCGCGGCGCGCAGCGCCGGGGTCGATTGGCCGCCGAAGACTTGCTCCAGGTCGCAGCCGTGTCGCAGCAGCACGTCGTTCGGCAGATAGAGTTGGCGGCGGGCGGAATCGTAAGGCAGCCGCGCCACGATCCGCCCGATCCCGATCGCGATGCCGGCGTGGCGCGCGACGTGCTCGATCGCATCCGGAGCCTGCCCTGCGCCCTGCCCGAGCACCCGGGCGCCGAGCGCCAGCAGCGCACCTTCGGTCTCGGCCAGATGCGGTTCGAGTACGGTCCAGTCCGGCATCGGGTCGTTGTAGAGATCGAAGATGTGAGCTTCGATCAGCCGCGTCAGCGGTTCGGCGGGCAGTGCGTGATCGGCGATGGTGCGCGTCAGTTCGACCGCGACCGGATTGCCTTCGGCGCCGCCATGCGCAGCGCCGGACAGCAGATCGGTCCACCACTGCAACCGGATTTCGCCGGGGAGCGGCTGGCTGACCTGGCCGCGGACGCGGACGATCTCGGCATTGAACGCGGCGATCGCCAGCAGCGGCCGGCGTTTCTCGGTCGCGACGAACAGCGTGGCCGCATAACGGTCGAAGTCGGCCTCGCGCACCAGCCCGGCGCAGAACGCTGCGGTGCCGGTGTCGGCGGGCTCGCTCATGGCACCGCGATCAGCGCGGCCGCGACGCGCCGGCGCTCGCCAATCATGATGTTGTAGGTGCGGATCGCCGGGCCGGTCTGCATGGTGTCGAGCACGACGTTGACGTTGCGCAGCGCCTCCCGCAACTGCCGCGGCGCGATCCAGACGTCGGCGCCGGTGCCGACGATCAGCGTGTCGATCGCATTGGCGTTGTCGAACACCCGCTGCAGGCTGTAGCGGTCGATCTGCTCCGGCCTGGTGACGTCCCAGCCCCACACCGCGTCGGGCAGGAACAGCAGCGATCCCTGGTGCGACATGTCGGCGAAATAGAACCCGCCCTTGCCATAGGCGTCGACCGCAGCACTGCGGGGAAAGTGCGGAATCTCGGCGCGTTGTCCCACGGGCTAGCGTCCTGGGTCGAGCGGTTGCGTCATGCGGCGGCACCTTGGTTCGCGGCACACCGGAGCGGACCGTGCCAGCGCGTCAATCCGGTGGCACGGTCACGGTTCAAATTCCGGCTTCGGCAGTCAGCCTTGCCGGCTCGGCGCCTATCGCTTCTTCGGCTTACCCGATTTCGCCGGCTTCGCCGTCGCAACCGGCGCTGCGGCCTTGGCATCGGTATCGACGAACCGCGCCGGGATCTCGTCGGCCGCGGGCGCCGCAGCCGCCACCGGGGCAGGCTCCGGCTTCGCCGGCTTTTCGTCCGGATCGTCGAGCCGATGGCTGCCGACGCCGAGATAGATCAGGATCGGCGCCGCGATGAAGATCGACGTGTAGGTACCGACCAGCACAACGCCGAACATCATCACCGCGGTAAAGGAGTGGATCGCGTTGCCCCCGAACACCAGAAGCGCCAGAAGCGCCAGAGTCACCGTCACATGGGTGATGATCGATCGCGACAGCGTCGAGTTGATCGACTCGTTGAGGAGTTGCGGCATCGGCATCTTCTTGTAGCGCCGCAGCATCTCGCGGATACGATCGTAGATCACCACGGTGTCGTTCAGCGAGTAGCCGAGAATCGTCAACAGTGCCGCGATCGAGGTCAGGTCGAAGTCGACCTGACTGATCGACATGAAGCCGATCGTCAGCACGATGTCGTGGACGTTGGCGATCATCGCGCCGAGCGCGAACTGCCATTCAAATCGGAACCAGAGATAGATCAGGATGCCGAGGATGGCGAGGATCAGCCCGAGCATACCGAAGGCGAGCAGTTCGCTCGAAACCCGTGGTCCAACCACTTCGACGCGACGATACTCGACGGATTCTCCGAGCGCCGCGCGCACCTTCTGCACGGCGTCCTGCTGCGCCTGGTCACCGCCCGGCTGCTCCGCCAATCGGATCAGTACCTCCGAGGGGCCGCCGAACTGCTGCAACTGAACGTCGCCGAGCCCCAGCTTGCCGAGCGTCGCGCGCATCCCGGCGATATCGGCGGTCCCCGACTTGTCGCGAACTTCGAGCAGCGTTCCACCCTTGAAGTCGATACCGAAGTTCAGCCCGTGGGTGAAGAACAGCGTGATCGCCAGGATCGACAGCACCGCCGAGATCGGAAAACTGATGCGGCGGAATTGGGTGAAGTCGAAATGCGTCTCGTCGGGCACGATCCGCAGCGACGGCAACCAGTTCATGATGCTGACGAACGTCAGCACCACGACGACTGCGCCCAGCCCGATCAAAATCCACTGTGTCGATGTCACTTGCAGCTCTCTCGGATAAGGTGCGTCAGATCGGCACGACTTGCGGCCGCTTCCACCGCACCCAGGCGGCGACGATCAGCCGCGTCACGGTGAAGGCGGTGAACACGGTGGTGATGATCCCGATGCCGAGCGTCACCGCGAAACCGCGCACCGGTCCGGTGCCGATATAGAACAGCACCGCGGCGGCGATGAAGGTGGTGATGTTGCTGTCGAGAATCGTCGATAGCGCGCGCTTGAAGCCTGCGTCGATCGCAGAAATCGCATTGCGGCCGGAGCGCAGCTCCTCGCGGATACGTTCGTAGATCAGCACGTTGCTGTCGACTGCGATGCCGACGGTAAGCACGATGCCGGCGATACCGGGCAGCGTCAGCGTAGCGTTGAGCATCGACAGGATGCCGAAGATCATCGCGACGTTGACGGCGACCGCGATGTTGGCGAACACGCCGAACAGCCGGTAGGTCAGCAGCATGAACACGATCACCAGAATCGAGCCCACATAGGCGGCGCGCTCACCCTTTTCGATCGAATCCTGGCCGAGACCAGGGCCGACGGTGCGCTCTTCGATAATGGTCAGAGGCGCCGGCAGCGCGCCGGCCCGGAGCAGGATCGCGAGATCGTTGGCGCCCTGCACGGTGAAGCTGCCGGAAATCTGGCCGGAGCCGCCGGTGATCGGTTCGCGGATAACCGGGGCCGAAATCACCTCGTTGTCGAGTACGATGGCGAATGGCAGCCCGACGTTCTCGGTGGTCGCACGCGCGAATTTGCGGGCGCCGTTGGTGTTGAAGCGGAACGAGACGATCGGCTCGCCGCTGCGCTGATCGAAGCCGGGCTGCGCGTCGGTCAGATCGGCGCCCGAAACCAGCACCTGCTTCTTGATCACATAGGGCTGCTTCGGCGACGACGCGCTCATCAGCAGCTCAGAGTCGGACGGAACGTTGCCCGCCATTGCCTGATCGCCGGACACCGAAGCGTCGACCATGCGGAAGTCGAGCTTGGCGGTCTTGCCGAGCAGTTCCTTCAAGCGGGTCGGATCCTGAAGGCCCGGCACCTGAACCAGGATTCTGTCGGCGCCCTGACGCTGGATCAGCGGCTCGACCGTACCGAGTTCGTTGACGCGGCGTTCGACGATCTGAATCGACTGGTCGACCGACTGCCGGACGCGGTCGGAGATCGCCGCCTGCGGCACCGTTAGCCGGATCAGTCCTCCGCCGGCGTCGGAGACTTCCAGGTTGCGCTGGCCGTTGGATCCGAGCAGGCCCCCGAGCGGCTGCGACAGCTCACGCAGTTTCGTGAGCGCCGTCGGGACATCGGTATCCTTGGTGATCCGGACCTCGACGGAGTCTCCCTTGGTGGACAGCCCGGTATAGGCAATCCGTGCTTCGCGCAGCACCCGGCGGGCGTCGTCGCGCACAGATTCGAGCTTGTCTTTCTTGACCGAATTCGCGTCGACCTCGAGCAGGATGTGCGAACCACCCTGCAAATCGAGGCCAAGCACGAGGTGGCGCTGCGCCCATTTCGGCCAGCTCTTGACGGTGCTCTCGGGGAAGAAATTGGGAACGGCGCAAAGGCATACGATCAGCGCCGTCAGGATGATCGCCAGCGCCTTCCACCGTGAGATATACAGCATCGAGTTGTCCCGTCAGAAACCGAAACAGCCACTGCGTCGGAGCATCAGCTCGACGCGGTGTCGTCCTTGGTCGGCTCGGTTTTGTCGCCGTCGGTCTTGGCCGGAGCGTCCTTGTCCTTCTTGCCCTTGGCCTTGCCGTTGGCTTCGGGAGCATCCTTGACCGGCTCGCCTTTGCTGCGGACGCCGGTGATCATCTGGCGCATCTGGCGCGCGCGGATGCCGTCGGCGACTTCGAACTCGACGGTATCGTCGTCGATCACTTTGGTGACCTTGCCGACCAGGCCGCCGGAGGTGATGATGGTGTCGCCGCGGCGAATGTTCTTCACCATCTCGGCGTGCTCTTTGACCTTCCTCTGCTGCGGCCGCAGGATCAGGAAGTACATGATGACGAAGATCAGCGCGAACGGCAGCAGCGACATCAGCATGCTGTTGGCGTCGCCACCGGCAGCAGCGGCCTGGGCGTAGGCGGGCGTAACGAACATTCGGATTTCCCCGTGAAAACGAGCGAGCCGACCCGGCGCGGAAAGCGACGGCCGGGGGCGCAAATTCGCGCGGACTATAACCGCCGCGGTCCCAATTGCAACGCCGCCACCCCGCTCTGAGCGCTCCCGTTTCCGTGGGTTGCCGGAGGTGCCATGGCCCGATATGGCTGCCGCGTCAGGAAGTTCAAGAATGGCCAAAGCAACGAAAACCCGCCGCTCCAAAGCCGCCCCGAAATCAGC
>NZ_QPFS01000139.1:0-11772 GCF_010906995.1 Rhodopseudomonas sp. WA056
CACCCGCTGGGTGGTGTGGGTCGGTGGCCTGACGCTGGCGCTCGGCGGCTTCTTCATGGTGCGCTACTCGATCGAGCAGGGCCTGCTCGGCCCCGGCGTGCGGGTGCTGCTCGGCGGGCTGTTCGCGCTGGCGCTGCTGATCGCCGGCGAGGGAATGCGCCGCAAGGAGAGCGTCGCCCAGCTCGCCGCGCTGCCGATCGCCAACATCCCGGCGATTCTCACCGCGGCCGGCACCGCGGTGGCGTTCGCGACGGTGTATGCGGCCTACGCGCTGTACGATTTTCTCGTCCCCGCGACCGCCTTCATCCTGCTCGGCCTGGTCGCACTCGGCACGCTGGCCGCCGCGCTGCTGCACGGACCGGCGCTGGCCGGGCTCGGCGTCGTCGCCGGCTTTGCGACGCCGGTGCTGGTGTCGTCGGGCGAGCCCGACTACTGGGCGCTGTATATCTATCTGGCGGTCGTCACCACGGCCGCGTTCGCGCTCGCCCGCATCCGGCTGTGGCGCTGGCTGGCGGTGACAACGGTGGTGCTCGCGCTGCTGTGGACGCTGCCCGGCCTCGAAGGGCCGCAGACGCTGATTGCGCCGCATGCGTTCCATGTCGTCGCCGGCTTCGCGCTCGCCGCACTCTTGGTGGTGTGCGGCCTGCTGTTCGGCCCCTCGATCGAGCCGGGCCGGATCGAACCGGTGTCATCGGCCGCGCTCGCGACCTATCTGCTCGGCGCAGCGCTGATCGTCGTCGCCAGCGCCCACAGCGACGCGGCGCTGACCGTGTTCGCGGTGCTGGTCGCCGCGACGCTCGGCATCGCCTGGCGCGCGGCGGCCGCGACCGCTGCGGTCGGCGCCGCGGCCGGCCTGGTGGGCCTGGTGTTTCTGTCGTGGGTGGTGCGCGGCAGTCCCGAACTGCTGGTGATGCCGGGCGGAGCGTTGCCGGGCATCGGTGCCGATCCGCTGGCCGGCGCGGTAACCACGCATCTGATCGCCGCCACCGTGTTCGGGATCGGCTTCGCCGGTTTCGGCATCCTGGCGCAGGGACGATCGCCGAACGCCGGCGTGCCGGTGATCTGGGCGGCGGCCGGCGTGTTCACGCCGCTGGCGCTGCTGATCGCGCTGTATGCGCGGATCGCGCATCTCGACCGCTCGATTCCGTTCGCGATAGTCGCCGTGGTGCTGGCCGCCGCGTTCGGTTTCGCCACCGAACATCTCGGCAAGCGCGACAACCGGCCGGGACTGCCGATTTCGATCGCGCTGTTCGCCACCGGGACGCTCGGCGCGCTGGCGCTGGCGCTGACCTTTGCGCTGGAGAAGGGCTGGCTCACCATCGCGCTGGCGCTGATGGCGGCGGCGACGGCGTGGATCTCGCTGCAGCGGCCGATCCCGTTCCTGCGCTGGCTCGCCGCGATCCTCGCCGGCATCGTGGTGGCCCGGATCGGCTATGAACCAAGGATCGTCGGCGATGCAGTCGGCACCACGCCGGTGTTCAACTGGCTGCTGTGGGGCTACGGCGTGCCGGCGGCCTCGTTCTGGCTCGCCAGCATCTGGATGCGCCGGCGCGGCGACGACGCGCCGCTGCGCATGGTGGAATCCGCCGCGATCCTGTTCACCGTGCTGCTGGCATTCCTGGAGATCCGCCACGCGGTGAACGGCGGCGACGTCTATCGCGACAGCCCCGGCCTCACCGAAGTCGCCCTGCAGGTCTGCGTCACGCTGGCGATGGCGATCGGCCTCGAACGGCTGCGGCTGCGCAGCCGCAGCCCGGTGCACAACGTCGCCGCGATCGTGCTGGCGATCTTCGCGGCGCTGGGCAGCGTGTTCGGCCTGTTGCTGCTGGAGAACCCGGCGTTCTGGTCGAACTATATCGGTGGCGTGGTGATCAACAGCCTGCTGCTCGGCTATGCGCTGCCGGCCGTGCTGGCGCTGCTGTTGTCCTACGCGGTGGCGGGCGTGCGGCGCCCGGCCTATGCCAACGGCTTCGCCGCATTGGCGCTGATCATGGGGCTCGCTTACGTGACGCTGGAAATCCGGCGGCTGTATCAAGGCCCCGTGCTGTCGCTCGGCGATCCGAGCGACGCCGAACAGTACACCTACTCGCTGGCTTGGCTCGGCTGCGGCGTGCTGCTGCTGGGCGCCGGTCTTGTGTTCGACTCGCAGCGCGCGCGTCTGGCGTCGGCGGTGGTGATCGGGCTGACGATCTGCAAAGCCTTCCTGATCGACATGTCGACGCTGACCGGCGTGTACCGCGCGCTGTCGTTCATGGGCCTCGGTGTGGTGCTGGTGGCGATCGGCTGGCTGTATCAGCGCATCCTGTTCCGGACGCGCCCCGCTGCGGCGGCGACTGCGCCATTGCAGCCGCCGCCGACGGAGTCGTCGTCGAATCGACCGAGTGACGACTGACCTCAGCCGGCGGTCGAGGGCTCGGTTGAAGCCGCAAGGGCGATCTTGACGCGTCTGTTGCGGCGTCCCTTCTTCTCGACGCTGGTTACAGCGAGGCCTGCAATCTCGCCGGTCGATTCCACATGCGTGCCGCCACACGGCTGCCGGTCGATGTCGCCGATGCTCACCAGTCGAAGCTGTCTGCCAGTCTGCGGCGGCGCCGCCTGAACTGTTCGTACCAGCGACGGCATGGCCGACATCTCGTCGGCACTCAGGTGCTGAATCTCGACCGGCAGATCGTTGCCGACCAGCGCATTGAGGCGGTCCGTCAATAGCTGACGATCGAGCGGTGCCTCGATATCGAAATCGAGACGCGCATAATCGGGATAGATCGCGCATCCCGTCACCGGCGCATCGACGAGACTGCACAACAGGTGCAGAGCGGTGTGGAGACGCATCAGCCGGTATCGCCTCTCCCAATCGATCCGGGCCAGCACCTTGGCGCCGATCAGGCTCCGGTCAGGCGGCGTCGCCAGGACATGAGCAATCCGGAGACGGCCGGGGATATATTGCGTATCCGCGACGAGCAGCGGCTCACCGCCGTCCAGGAGCAACTCGCCGATATCACCCGGCTGGCCGCCACTCTCCGCATAGAAGATCGTCTTCTCGAGACACACGCCAGTATCGGACTGGTCGACGATCGTCGTCTCCAGTTCCCGAACATAGGCATCGGTTTCGAACAGCTTGATCGTGGGGACGATAGTCATGGCGCCTCGGTTGCGGACAAACAGTATGGGCGATCGGGTGAGCCCACGCGACGGCCGTGCCCTGGCGATGTCGCGCGCAGTGCGGCCACCGCCGGAGATTCAATCGCGCTCCGGATCTCGTTGCGTTTGGATCGTTGGTATTAGAGGCGGATCAGACCGGGACTAGCCCTGAACACACCTCGAACGTGGTGCATCGATCTTCATGAGGAACACGGCCGGGATATTACCATGCGACCTCCTGCTCATCGGCTCGCACCACGCGTCCCTCTTGGCCGAACTAACAACACGACCAGAGGTTGATTTGCATCATCTGCAGACGCATTGTTCGGGTCAATCGAAACATTGTCTGGCAAACAATGTGGACGCCCGACCTTACCGGCAGACATCCCGTTCGCTACGTCGCCATCGTCGAAGCCTTGGCCGAGGCGATCGCGAGCGGCGTGTTGCGGCCGGGAGACCGGCTCCCCACCCATCGTGAGCTCGCCTGGCGCCTCGAGGTCAATGTCAGCACGGTGTCGCGCGCTTACGCCGAGGCGAGCCGGAGACATCTGATCTCCGGCGAGGTCGGACGCGGGACTTATGTGCTGTCCGAGAGCCGAGAAGCGGTCCTGTTCGTTCTCAAGGAGCCGAACGACAACACCGCTGTCATCGATCTGTCCACCAACGTTCCGGCAATCGATCCGTCGACGACCGATCTGGATCTGGCCCTGGCGGACATCGCAGGTGATGGAGGATTGGCTGCCGCGCTCGATCATCCGACACCCACGCTGATTGCCCGCACCCGCGCCACCGCAGCGAGTTGGGTCGCCGCGCGCGGTCTGGAATTGCGCCCCACCGACATCGTGCCGACGGCAGGCGCGCACCAGGCATTGCTCGCGGTGCTGCTCTCCATCTGCACTGCCGGCGAACCGGTGCTGGTCGAGGAACTGACCTTTCCCGGTATCAAGGCGTTAGCTCGCCAGCTCGGTCTGCCGCTGCATGGCGTCACGATGGATGCTCAGGGCATCGTGCCGGAGGCGCTCGACCGCGCCGCACGGGCGACCTCGGCGCGCATCGTGGTGCTGGTCCCTGCGCTGCAGAATCCCACCGGCGCGACGATGAGCGAGGCGCGCCGCGCCGAGGTGGCCGAGATCGCGAAGCGGCGCGATCTGCAGATCATCGAAGACGATATCTACGGCACCCTGGCAGCGACGCCGCCACTGGCGATGCTGCTGCCGGACCGCTGCACACTGGTCACGAGCTTCTCGAAGTCGGTCGCCGCCGGCCTGCGCTTCGGATTAGTTGCAGGGGCCGGCCCGGTTGCGCGTGCCGTTGCGGCCGAGCCGCAGACGACACTGTGGCCATTGGCGCCCTTGATGGCAGAGATCGCCTGCCGATGGATGGAAGACGGGACCGCCCTGCGCCGCGCCAAATGGCAGCGCGACGAGGTGGGTGTTCGTCACCGGCTCGCTCGCCGTGTTCTGCCCAATGGTCGGGTCGGCAATCCGCCGCCGTCGCCGCACGCGTGGCTCGCCGCGCCGCCGGAGATGGCAGACCCGGTGGCCGCATGCCGAGCTGTCGGGATTGATGTCGTCTCGGCGGCGACCTTCGCAGTCACCCGCGCGGCGCCGCGTCGAATCCGGATCAGCCTGACGGCAGCGAAGACGCGCGCCGAACTCGGCCGCGCGTTGGACCGGCTCGCAGCCATCGGAATTTCATGGCCAACGGATTTTGAAACGTGATGCGGACGGCGTGCCGCAATTCAGCTCAGTCCGTGGAGCGGCGCAGCTCGGGCGCGGCCTCGACCTTGGGCGGATCGAGCCGGGCCGACTCGACGCGCGGTGTCGGTACGCTGGCGGTGACTTCGGCGCGCTGCTGGGTGCCGGGCGGGTGCAACGACCGCGGCCGGCTTTGCGAACTCTGCGAGTGCGAGATCGCGCGCGCGAGCTGGATCCGGCCCTGATGGCGGAAGTCGCAATACGCAAAGCCCATCCCCGACACCGAACCGCGGAAGCTGCGCTCGCTGGTCTTGGTCAGGTTGAAGCAGGGCTCGAACGGGATGCCCTTGATCGACGCGCAGATCGACTCGCCGCGAACCTGGAGCGTATTGCCCGGCAGGCGCATGAAGCGGTTGGGTCCGGACCCCGAAAACTGCACCGCACCGGCGGCGCCGCCATCGTCGAACACGCGGCCGGCGCCGCGGGTTCCATCGAAGCAGGTAAAGGCGAACACCTTGTTGGCGACGAATTTGCGCGCCTCGTCCGCGTTCATCGAACCGGCCATCGCCGGAAGGACCGTCGCGCCTGAGATCACAGCGCCGACAACGAAACGCGCAAACATGCCTGTACTCCTACTGGGAGCGGGTTAAACTCGCTTAACCCGTTCCTTACCATACAAACTGCGGCGAGAATGGCGCAGCTTGGTTGGTAAAGTCTGAACGAACTAACCGATCCCCTACGTAATTTTCACCACGATCCGGCCGCGGACTTGGCCAGCCAGCACCTTGGCGCCGGCCTCGATGACTTGGTCGAGGCTGATTTCCTGCGTGATTTCCGCGAGTTTCGCCGGTTCGAGGTCGGTTGCGAGCCGTTCCCAGGCGCGCTTGCGGTCCGGCAGCGGGCACATCACCGAGTCGATGCCGTAAAGACACACTCCGCGCAAAATGAATGGGGCGACCGAGCTGGGCAGATCCATGCCGGCAGCGAGGCCGCAGGCTGCAATCGCGCCGCGGTACTTGGTCATCGACAGCAGATTGGCCAGCGTGGTCGAGCCGACGCTGTCGATGCCGCCGGCCCAGCGCTCCTTCGCCAGCGGCTTGGCCGGACCGGACAATTCGTTGCGGTCGATGATTTCGGCGGCGCCGAGCTGGCGCAGATAGGCCTCTTCGGACGCCCGGCCGGTCGAGGCGATGACCTGATAGCCGAGCTTGGAGAGCAGCGCGATCGCCACCGAGCCGACGCCGCCCGCCGCGCCGGTGACGACCACCGGGCCATCCTTCGGCGTCAGGCCGTGCTTCTCCAGCGCCAGCACGCTCAGCATCGCGGTGTAGCCGGCGGTGCCGATCGCCATCGCGTCACGCGCGCTCAGGTTTTCCGGCAGGCGTACCAGCCAGTCGCCCTTGACGCGGGCTTTCTCCGCATAGGCGCCGAGATGGGTCTCACCCATGCCCCAGCCGTTGCACACCACCTTGTCGCCGGGCTTCCAGTCCGGATGCGAGGACTCGGTCACGGTGCCGGCGAAATCGATGCCGGCGATCATCGGAAAGCGGCGAACCACCGGCGCCTTGCCGGTGAGCGCGAGGCCGTCCTTGTAGTTGAGCGTCGACCATTCCACCGACACGGTGACGTCGCCGTCCATCAGCTCGGCCTCGTCGAACTGCGTCAGCGCCGAAACTGTGCCTTTGTCCGCCTTGTCGATGCGGATCGCCTTGAACGTCGCCATGTCGCGCCCCCCTTGATTTGTGCTTGTCGGTGCCGACGTGAGTTAGAGAAAGGAGCAGCCGGCTGTAAAGCTCAGGTTGCGCCGCAGCGATGCAATTGCGTGACTCTGGTGTGACGATTTAGCCCTTTCGACCTCTAGCGGAACCCAGGGCCGCGTGTTATATTAGATTTGCTCTTATTGAGGATAAGTCGCTTCCTCATAGGTCCTTGAATGTCGGGCGATGGGACGCCCCGAAGGCTCAAGGAAGCGGTCAAACGCAGCGGTTGTAAATTGCCGGCCCATTGTGGCCGGATTTCTCAAACCCAGTATATGCTCAAACTGAGTATATATGGCATGGGTACAAGGAGGCGTCGATGCCGCTTGCTGAACTCTACGGTCCGGAGAATTTCGGCCTGCCGCCGCATGCGCGTCAAGCTTCGCTTCCGCGCGCCCCGCTGAGCGCGACCGAGCGAGCGAGCGCGCTGCCGATGCCGTCGCTGGAATGGACGCCCGAGGTCGAGGCGGCCACCGCTCACCTCTACGAGAAGGTGCAGAACGTCATTCCGCCGGTCGAGTGGCCGTTCATGGCGCCCTACATCAAGGCGATCAACGAGCTGAAGCGCGAACGCGACGCCGTGATCCTGGCGCACAACTATCAGACGCCGGAAATCTTCCACTGCGTCTCCGACATCGTCGGCGATTCGCTGCAGCTCGCGATCGAGGCCACCAAGGTCAGGGCCTCGACCATCGTGCAGTGCGGCGTTCACTTTATGGCGGAAACCTCGAAGATCCTGAATCCGCAGAAGCGCGTGCTGATCCCTGATTCACGCGCCGGCTGTTCGCTGGCCTCTTCCATCACCGGCGCGGATGTCCGTCTGCTGCGTGAGAAATTCCCCGGCGTTCCGGTCGTGGCTTACGTCAACACGTCGGCAGACGTGAAAGCGGAAGTGGATATTTGCTGCACCTCTTCGAACGCCGTGCGGGTAGTCGAGAGCCTCGGCGTCGACCGCGTGATCATGGTGCCGGATCAATATCTGGCGAAGTACGTCGCGTCGCAGACCAAGGTGAAGATCATCGCCTGGAAGGGCGCCTGCGAAGTGCACGAGCGCTTCACCGGCGACGAGCTGCGCGTCTATCGCGAGGCCGATCCGAGCGTGAAGATCATCGCGCATCCGGAATGCCCGCCGGACGTCCTGGCGGAGGCCGACTTCACCGGCTCGACCGCGCACATGATCGACTGGGTCAAGACCAGGCACCCAAAGCGCGTGGTGATGATCACCGAATGCTCGATGGCCGACAACGTCCAGGCCGAGCTGCGCGACGTCGAGATGGTGCGGCCGTGCAATCTGTGCCCGCACATGAAGCGGATCACGCTGGCGAAGATCCTCGACAGCCTCGTGTACCTGCGCGAAGAAGTCACGGTCGATCCCGCCATCGTCGCGCCGGCCCGGCGCTCGGTGGAGCGGATGATCAACCTGAACAACTGAGCCTGAAGGCTCACGACGGATGGCGGCGTCCGTGCCGCCATCGCTGTGCATCGAAGGCGTTCGCGGACAGTCGCGTGAGAGTTGGATCGCCGCATGAACAGCACGCCCGAGTTCGCACATCTTGGCGTCCATGGTGACGTCGTCATCGTCGGCGGCGGTCTCGCCGGGCTGTTCTGCGCGCTGAAGCTGGCGCCGCGTCCGGTGACGGTGATCAGCGCCGCGCCGCTCGGCGAAGGCGCCTCCACCGCCTGGGCGCAGGGCGGCATTGCGGCCGCGGTCGGCGAAGGCGACAGCGCCGAATCGCACGCAGCCGACACCATCGCGGTCGGCGCCGGCCTGGTCGACGAGGCGGTGGCGCATCGCCTCGCCGGCGAAGCGGCGGCACGCATCCACGATCTGCTCAGCTACGGTGTGCCGTTCGACCGCGACCTCGAAGGACGGCTGGCGGTCGCGCGCGAGGCGGCGCATTCGGCGCGGCGCATCGTCCACGTCCGCGGCGACATGGCGGGCCAGGCGATTATCAGCGCGCTGACCGATGCCGTCCGCAAGACGCCGTCGATCAAGGTGATCGAAGGCTGGTTCGCCGACGGGCTGCTGATGCACGACGATGCGGTCGCCGGATTGCGGCTGCGCAAGGTCGGCCACGCCGCCGGAGCGCCGATGCACATTGCGACGCGCGCCGTGGTGCTCGCCACCGGCGGCATCGGCCATCTCTATGCAGTCACCACCAATCCGGTCGAGGCCCGCGGTGTCGGTCTGGCGATCGCAGCCCGTGCCGGCGCGCGGATCGCCGATCCGGAATTCGTCCAGTTTCATCCGACCGCCATCATGGTCGGCCGCGACCCGGCGCCGCTCGCCACCGAGGCGCTGCGCGGCGAAGGCGCGATCCTGGTCAACGGACAGGGCGACCGCTTCATGCTGGCGGCGCATCCGCTCGCCGAGCTGGCGCCGCGCGATATCGTCGCCCGCGGCGTGTTCGCCGAAGTCGCCTCCGGACGCGGCGCCTATCTCGACGCCACCAAGGCGCTCGGCAAACACTTCGCCGAACATTTTCCGACCGTGTACGAGAGCTGCATCTCCGCCGGTATCGATCCGGCATCGCGGCCGATCCCGATCGCGCCGGCGGCCCACTACCATATGGGCGGCATCGCGGTGGACATGCACGGCCGCAGCTCGCTGCACGGGCTGTGGGCGGCGGGCGAAGTATCCTGCACCGGCGCGCATGGCGCCAACCGGCTCGCCTCCAATTCGCTGCTCGAAGCCGTCGTCTACGCGGCGCGGATCGCCGAAGACATCGCCGGCACCGAACTCACCGCCACCAAGTCGCGGCTCGACGTGCCGGAGGGGCGCAGCACGCCGATCGATCCGGCGCAGGAGCTACGGCTGCGGCAGGCGATGGCCGGCAAGGTCGGCGTGATCCGCGACCGCGAGGGATTGACCGAGGCGGTGCGGATTTTCGCGGCGCTGGAGGCCGAAACTTCATCGACCACCCTCGCCAATATGGCCACGGCGGCGCTGCTGGTCGCTACCGCAGCATTGGCTCGCACCGAGAGCCGCGGCGCGCATTATCGCGCCGACTATCCGGCCGAGAACCCGGCGCAGGCCAGGCGCACCACGACTTCGCTGGCGCAGGCCCGCGAGCGCGCCGCCGCGCTGGGCGCCGGCGTCGCGCACGACAGCCGCACGCCGGCACAATCCGCCCTCGCCTGATCAGGATCGTTCTTCATGTCGCCGACTGCCTTGCTGCATCCCGATGCATTCCTGTCGCCATTGGCGATCACCGACGCGGTGCGCCGCGCGCTCGACGAGGATCTCGGCCGCGCCGGTGACGTCACCTCGGTCGCGACGATCCCGGAAGCGACAAAGGCCCACGCCATCCTGGTGGCGCGCCAGGGCGGCGTGATCGCCGGCTTGCCGCTCGCGGTCGAGACCTTCCGCCAGCTCTCGGCGGATGTCGCGATCACCGCGCATGTGCGCGACGGCGACACGGTCGCGGCGGGCATTCAGGTGCTGACGATCTCTGGGCCGGCGCGCGCCGTGCTGACCGGTGAACGCACCGCGCTGAACTTCGTCGGACGGCTGTCGGGCATCGCGACGCTGACGGCGGACTACGTCCGGCACACCGCCGGCAGCAAGATGCGGATCTGCTGCACCCGCAAGACCACGCCCGGCCTGCGCGCGCTGGAGAAATACGCGGTGCGCTGCGGCGGCGGCTTCAACCACCGCTTCGGCCTCGACGACGCCATCCTGATCAAGGACAACCATATCGCGGTCGCCGGCGGCATCCGCCCGGTGCTGGAAGCGGCGCGATCCAAGATCGGTCATCTGGTCAAGATCGAGATCGAGGTCGACACCCTCGATCAGCTCCGCGAGGTGCTGGATACCGGCCTCGCCGACGTCGTGCTGCTCGACAATATGGATCTCGACACGCTGAAGCAGGCGGTGGCAATGAGTGCCGGCCGCGTCGTGCTCGAAGCCTCCGGCGGCGTCACCCGCGAGTCGATCAGCCGCATCGCCGCCACCGGCGTCGACTACGCCTCCTCCGGAGCACTGACTCACTCCGCCCCGAACTTCGACGTCGCGCTGGATATCGACGCGTAGGCAGACGGTTAGCCGAGACGCTTTCGGCTAAAGCCAGACAGCGACTATCTGAAGGCGCTGCGCCCAAAGCGCCGCCTTCCAACCGCGAGATTCCGGGTTCGCGCTACGCGCGCCCCGGAATGACTGCTTGGGACATGTGGAAGATACCACCGACCGCGGGGTCGATGCCCGTACTCTACGACGCGCTTAGTTGCCCTTCGCCTGAATCTCCGCCGAGCTCCTGGCGGCTTCGGCGAGTTGGGCGGTGATCGAGGCGGTTTCGGCGGCGGTGCCCCAGCTCGGAGCGTCGCGGCCGTCGCCCCAGGCGCGCGGGCGATAGAAGGTATGCACGCCGGTCTTGTACATCTTCTTCATCTCGTGGACCCAGGACGGCCGCACCCAATAGGCGTGGTAATGAGTCGACTTGCCGACCTCGGGCAGCCACAGCTTGCCGTCGAGCATCGCCCGGGCGATCTTGCGGGCGCGGTCCCACATCTCCGGTTCACGCACAACGTCGGCGACGTTGTCGCAGGCGAAGGTGAACTGGCATGCGTAGCGGCGGTGCTTGTTCTGATAGACGACACCGCAGACGTTGGGCGGATAGAAACCGGAGAACGCGCGGTTGAGCACCACCTGCGCCACCGCGATCTGGCCGCGCACCTTTTCGCCGCGGGATTCGAAATACACCGCCTCCGCCAGGCACTTCTCGTGTCTGGCACGCTGCTTCGAATCGATGGCCAGACCGAGCCGTTCGGCCGGCGTCTTGACGTGATGGTCGGCGTTGACCTGGCCCTTGCCGGCGATGGTCTCGCCCGAGGCGGACGGATCGAGCGCAGCGGTCGATGGCAGCGGCGATTTCATCTCGGGGTCGGCGGCGTTCGGCGACACGATGATCGGCTCCTCGCCGGGCTGCCACCGCTCCAGCGTCTCCTCCATGCCGCCGAGCGATCCGGTGCCGAAGAACAGGCTGGCGGTCTTGAACGCGAACGGATCGCGCGGCGCCGCGGTATCGGCGCCGGGCGCCGGGGGCTGCTCGTCCGGCGACAGCGAACCGTCGTATTGCGACAACGGCTCAGATTGCAGCGCTTCGGCGAGTTCAGGATCGAGCGCCGGCGCGGCGTCGGTCGCCGTGAGCGCCGCGGCGGCGTCGGCAGGCGCCGGATCGGCG
>NZ_QPFS01000013.1:0-59143 GCF_010906995.1 Rhodopseudomonas sp. WA056
GTGCTCGGGGCACCCCCACCCCGGCCTTCGGCCGACCCTCCCCGCAAGGGGGAGGGTGACGAGACGGCGCCGCCTCGCGAAACACTGTCGCCCGACGCGGCGCCGCGCGCTCCAGCCTTGCCGCGTCCGCCTTTGCCTGCCTCGGCCGGCAGGTTCGCGGCCGCGCCGTAGCGCTTGGCGCCGGCGTAAGCCCCGGCTTTGTCGGCGACCTTGCGCTGCTTCACGGTCGGATCGTCGATCACCGCGAGCTCGGTGGCGCGGAGGCGTTTGACTTCGTCGCGCAGCCTTGCGGCTTCCTCGAAGTTCAGGTCGGCGGCGGCTTCGCGCATCCTGGTTTCGAGGTCGGCCAGCACCGCCTCGAAATTGTGGCCGATCACAGCGGCGTCGTCGGTGAAGCCGGCGCCCTTGCCGTCGCCGATTTCGACCAGCACATGGTCGCGCTCGTACACGCTGTTGAGGATGTCGCCGATCGACTTCTTGACGCTCTCCGGCGTGATGCCGTGCGCGGTGTTGTATTCGATCTGCTTCTCGCGGCGGCGATTGGTCTCGTCGATCGAGCGCTGCATCGAGCCGGTGATCTGGTCGGCATACAGGATCACCTTGCCGTCCACGTTACGCGCGGCGCGGCCGATCGTCTGGATCAGCGACGTCTCGCTGCGCAGAAAGCCTTCCTTGTCGGCATCGAGGATCGCCACCAGCGCGCATTCCGGAATGTCGAGACCTTCGCGCAGCAGGTTGATGCCGACCAGCGCGTCGAACGCGCCGAGCCGCAGGTCGCGGATGATCTCGATGCGCTCGATGGTGTCGATGTCCGAATGCATGTAGCGCACGCGGATGCCCTGCTCGTGCAGGAACTCGGTGAGATCCTCGGCCATCCGCTTGGTCAGCACGGTGATCAGCGTGCGATAGCCGCGCGCCGCGGTGGCGCGGACTTCGCCGACCAGATCGTCGACCTGGGTGCGGGCCGGGCGGATGTCGACCGGCGGATCGATCAGTCCGGTGGGGCGGATGACCTGCTCGACGAACACGCCGCCGCTCTCGTTCAGCTCCCACGCCGCCGGCGTTGCCGACACCGCGACCGTCTGCGGCCGCATCATGTCCCACTCCTCGAACCGCAGCGGCCGGTTGTCCATGCAGGACGGCAGCCGGAAGCCGTATTCGGCCAGCGTCGCCTTGCGGCGGAAGTCGCCCTTGAACATCGCGCCGATCTGCGGCACCGAGACGTGGCTTTCGTCGGCGAACACCAGGGCGTTGTCGGGCACGTATTCGAACAGCGTCGGCGGCGGCTCGCCGGGGCGGCGCCCGGTGAGATAGCGCGAGTAGTTCTCGATGCCGGCGCAGGAGCCGGTCGCTTCCATCATCTCGATGTCGAAGGTGGTGCGCTGCTCCAGCCGCTGCGCTTCGAGCAGGCGGCCCTGCGCATGCAATTGATCAAGCCGCCATTTCAGCTCGGTCTTGATCGAGGAGATCGCCTGGATCAGCGTCGGCCGCGGCGTCACATAGTGCGAATTGGCGTAGATCTTGACGAATTCCAGCTCGTCCTGCTTGTGGCCGGTGAGCGGGTCGAATTCCTCGATGCCCTCGATCTCATCGCCGAACATCTTCACCCGCCAGGCGCGATCCTCATAGTGCGCCGGGAAGATGTCGATGACGTCGCCGCGCACCCGGAAAGTGCCGCGGGTGAAGTCGGCCTGGGTGCGCTTGTACTGCAGCGCTACCAGATCGGCGATCAGTGCGCGCTGGTCGATGCGTTCGCCGCGCTTCAGCGCGAAGGTCATCGCCGTATAGGTTTCGACCGAGCCGATACCGTAGATGCACGACACCGAGGCGACGATGATGACGTCGTCGCGCTCCAGCAGCGCCCGGGTCGCGGCGTGGCGCATCCGGTCGATCTGCTCGTTGATCGAGGAATCCTTCTCGATATAGGTGTCGGTGCGCGGAACGTAGGCTTCAGGCTGGTAGTAATCGTAGTACGAGACGAAATACTCGACCGCGTTGTCGGGGAAGAAGTTCTTGAACTCGCCGTAGAGCTGCGCCGCCAGCGTCTTGTTCGGCGCCAGGATGATCGCCGGGCGCTGCGTCGCCTCGATCACCTTGGCCATGGTGTAGGTCTTGCCCGAGCCGGTGACGCCGAGCAGCACCTGGGTGCGATCGTTGCGATCGATGCCTTCGACCAGCTCCTTGATCGCGGTCGGCTGGTCGCCCTTCGGCTCGTAGTCCGACTTGATGACGAAGCGGACGCCGCCTTCGGACTTCTCCGGCCGCGGCGGCCGGTGCGGCACCCACAGCTTGACGCTGCCGTCCTCGCCCTTGAACTCGGGGCGCCCGTCTCGGATCAGGTTTTCCAGCGCGTCGGCGGTGGCCTTGACGCCGAGCGCTTCCATCTTGCTGCGCGGCGGCCGCGCCAGCGCCTCGGCGTCGTCCTCTTCGGTCGGCAACCCGAGCTGCCGCGCCAGTTCCGGATCGAGCGTCGGAATGGTGGCGGCGGTTCCGTAATTCGCCTGCGGCGCCTCGTTCAGGCCGCCTCGGCTCGCGCCGGGCGGCTGCGGATAAGGCTGCAGCGCCGTCGGACGCGGCGTGACGCCGTCGCCGACCTTCGCCGTCGAAGCACGGCCACGATGCACGGCGGCCTCGCCGCCGGTGCGGCGGTCGTGCGAATTGTCGGGCGGCGGCTGCAAGCCGGTGCCGGAGCCGAGGCCCGCGTCGCCGCGATTCAGCGCCGGATTCAGAAGTTCGGCCAGCGCCGGCCCAATCGGCTTCACGTCGGGCCGGTGGGCCTTGGATTTCGGGGTTTTTGCCGGCTTGCCAGGCTTGTCGGGAGTCTTCGCCATGCCGGCAATATGGGGCGAAGCGGGGGGCGAATAAAGGGTGCGCCGCCCACTCGTGTCGCCTAGGCCGGCACCACCCGCAGACGCCGCATCCCCTTCGGCAGCCGCGCGTCGCACCACGCTTCGATTGCCGGCTGGCGGCGATGCAGGAACAGCCCGAGCGCGATGATGGCGATGCCGATCAACGACAGCGCGAACGGGAACAGCAGCGAGTCGCGGAACAGTTTTTCGGCGAGATCGCCGAGATAGATCGCGATCCCGAGCGCGCCGAACACCGCGAACACCCGCCGGCCCAGCACCACGGCAAAGCCGAGGAAGACGACGTTCATGGCGCAGTACAGCGCCTTGTCCAGGTTGGTCCCGTTCGAGGTCGCGGTGATGCCGCCCCAGAACGTCATCACGCCGAACAGATACAGCCAGAATGCGAAGTCGCCGCTGCGCTGGCGCAGATGCACGATCACCGCGGCGATCACCATGCCGGCGCCGAAGCCGATCGAGACCTTGCGGGCGGTTTCGAAGTCGCCATGCGGCGTGCCGGTGATCCACGGCACCAGGTCCATCGACAGGAACCACAGCGCCACCGCCATCAGAAACACGATGAACGGAAAGCGGTAGAACGCCAGCGCCACCAGCGTCGCCACGATGGTGGCAAGCTCCATGAAGATGAAGCTGCCTTTGACCCAGATGTAGAAGCTGCGAACGGTGTCTGGCTTGCCGAATTCGGACCACAGCCCGAACGCCTCCTGCACGCCGAACACCGCGAGCGGCATCATCCCGACCGCCACGGCGATGCACAACCCGCCCGGCGTGCGCAGATCTTTCACGTGCCACAGATAGTGCCCGGTCCACCAGAACGCGACGGCGTAGATCAGCGCGGTGGCGGTCAGCGCCGCGCCGCCGAGGCCGGCGAACGCCATGGTCGAGAACAGCCCCATGGCACTGATCACGATCAGCGCGCCCGCGTACCAGAGCAGATGCACGATATCGAAGCGCGGGCCGTCGCTCGCGGCCGCCGGTCGCCGGGCGTCCAGGAAGGTGCGGAGCGCCGCCTCCTGTGCCGGCGTGATGATGCCAGCCTGGGTCGCCGCCTGCAGGTCTTCGGCCGAATAGCGCATCGTCGCTCCCCTCCACCGGGCCGCTCGCGGCCGCCGGTAGTGTCAGTGAGGAGTGATCATGTTCAATTCGCGTTACGGAATACTTTGCAGTGCGGGAAAAACAGGAGCTGTGGAGAGCTGAAACCGAGGGAGGAAATTTCAATGTCGCGAGCAGGATTGCGATGGCCATCGCGACGGGAACCGGGCGATGATCCGTGCCCTTTCGGAGATTGATCATGGCACGAATTATACCGTCATTGGCATTGGCGGCTGCCGCCGCGATGTCGCTGCTGGCCGCGCCGCTGGCCGCCCAGCCCAACGACGCGGAGCCGGCGACCCGCGCCGCCAACGATGCGGTGGCGAAGGCGCTGCCGCTGGCCGACCGCGCCGACTTCGAGGATGCGCAGCGCGGCCTGATCGCGCCGCTGCCGGACGGCGTCGTCGCCGGTGCCGCGGGCGCGCCGCCGGTGTGGAATTTGAAGCCCTACGATTTCCTGAAAGGCGGAGCATCGCCGCCGACCGTGAACCCGAGCCTGTGGCGGCAGGCGCAGCTCAATCTCGCCAATGGCCTGTTTCAGGTCGCCGAGCGGGTCTATCAGGTCCGCGGGCTGGACATCGCCAACGTCACCATCGTCGAAGGCGACACCGGTCTGATCGTGACCGATACCACGCTGACGGTACCGACCGCCAAGGCGGCGCTGGATCTGTACTACCAGCACCGTCCGAACAAGCCGGTGGTGGCGCTGATCTACACCCACAGCCACATCGACCATTTCGGCGGCGCGCGCGGCCTGATCGACGAGGCCGACGCCGCCAGCGGCAAGGTCAAGGTGATCGCGCCGACCGGCTTCATGGAACATGCGGTGGCGGAGAATGTCATCGCCGGCAACGCCATGAGCCGCCGCGCTCAGTTCCAGTTCGGCATCGCCCTGCCGGTCGGCGACCGCGGCCAGGTCGATGCCGGCCTCGGCAAGGCGCTGGCGAACGGCGCGGTGTCGCTGATCGCACCGAACGATGTGATCAAGCAGCCTTACGAGACGCGGACGATCGACGGCGTCGAGATCGAATTCCATCTGGTGCCGGAGTCGGAGGCACCGTCCGAGATGATCTCGTACTATCCGCAGTTCAGAGTGCTGAACATGGCGGAGGACACCACCCACACGCTGCACAACCTCTACACCCTGCGCGGCGCCGCGATCCGCGACGGCCGGCTGTGGTCGAAATATATCGGCGAGGCGATAGCCCGCTACGGCGACAGGACCGAGGTGGTGATCGCGCAGCACCATTGGCCGGTGTGGGGCCGCGACCGCGTCGTCGGCTATCTGAAGAAGCAGCGCGACGTCTACAAATTCATCCACGACCAGAGCGTGCGGCTGCTCAATCACGGACTGACGCCGACCGAGATCGCCGAACGGTTGAAACTGCCGCCCTCGCTCGCCGGCGAATTCGCAGCGCGCGGCTATTACGGTTCGGTCAGTCACAACGCCAAGGCGGTGTATCAGTTCTATCTCGGCTGGTACGACGCCAACCCGGCCGATCTCGATCCGCTGCCGCGCGCCGAGCAGGCCAGGAAGGAGATCGACTATATGGGCGGCGCCGCTGCGGTGCTGGCGCGCGCCCGCGACGACTACAAGGCCGGGCAGTATCGCTGGGTCGCGAGCGTCGCCAGCAAGCTGGTGTTCGCCGATCCGTCCAACACCGAAGCCCGCGCGCTCGGCGCCGACGCGCTGGAGCAGCTCGGCTATCAGGCCGAGGCGGCGACTTGGCGCAACGCCTATCTGCTCGGCGCGCAGGAACTGCGCAGCGGCCTCACCCCGATGCCGGTCAGCACCGCCAATCCGGATCTGCTCAAGGGCGTGTCGATCGATCTGGCGTTCGATTTCCTCGCGGTGCGGCTGAACGCGGCCAAGGCCGAAGGCAAGCACATCGTGGTGAACTGGACCTTCACCGACCTGAAGGAGACCTACACCATGAACCTGGAGAATTCGGCGCTGACTCACGTGGCCGGCAAGCTGTCCGACAATGCCGACGTCAGCGTCACGCTGAACCGCGCCACCTTCGACGCGATCTCGCTGAAACAGCGCGGCTTCCTCGGCGCCGTGCTGAGCGGCGACCTCTGGGTCAGCGGCAACCCGCTGAAGCTGCGCGAACTGTTCGGCCTGTTCGAGGAGTTCTCGCCGAACTTCGAAGTGATCGAGCCGGTCAGGGCGAAGCTGGAGTAGGGGCGCCTCTCGCGCACGTCATTCCGGGGCGCGCCTTTCAGGCGCGAACCCGGAATCCAGAAGTTGGTTCGGCAGGTAGTCCAATGAGATTCCGGGTTTGCCGCTGCGCGGCGCCCCGGTATGACGGTCGATGCATCAAAAATCCCGTCATGCGCGGGCTTGACCCGCGCATCCATCATCTTGAAGAAATGGATCGCCGGATCAAGTCCGGCGATGACGTGACGTGTGTGGCGAGCGCCCGGCGCCGGAATGTTCGGCGAGCGCCCGCGACCAACGCGAGACCCGAGGACGCGCGACATGACTCTCAAACTGTTCGAACTGGTCGGGGCCGATGTGGGCCGGCCGTTTTCGCCGTTCGTGTGGCGGACGCGGATGGCGCTGGCGCACAAGGGGCTGCAAGCGGAGACGATTCCGTGGCGCTTCACCGATAAGGCGGCGATCGCGCCGTACGGCTCCGAGAAAGTGCCGGTGCTGCTCGACGGCGACAAGACGGTCTCCGACTCCTGGGCGATCGCCAACTATCTCGAAGACGCCTATCCGGACCGGCCGTCGCTGTTCGGCGGCGACGGCGGCCGGGCGATGGCGCGGATGCTGAACTGGTGGGGCGATCTTGCGATCGTCGGCGGCATCTTCCCGTTGATCGTCGCCGACATCGTCGGCCATCTGCGCCCCGAGGACGCGGCCTATTTCCGCGCATCGCGCGAAGCGCGGTTCAACAGGTCGCTCGAAGAGGTGTCGGCCGGCCGAGACAAGGCGGTGGAGGGCTTCCGTAAGTCGCTCGATCCGCTGCGGCTGACGCTGAAGACGCAAGCCTTCATCGGCGGCGCGGCGCCGAACTACGCCGACTACAGCGTGTTCGGCGGCTTCCAATGGGCGCGCATCGTCAGCGATTTCCAACTGCTGAAGAACGATGACCCGGTCTATGCCTGGCGCGAGCGGCTGCTCGATGCGTTCGGCGGCCTGGCGCGCGCCACGCCGGGCTATCCGGTCTGAGCCGGGCCGCGTGCCCGATTGCGCCAGTCGGCGAGGCCGCGTGCCAGCTCCTCGCCGCCGGCCAGCGCGGCGAATTGCGCGCGCTCGACCAGCAGGCCCTCGTCGATCGACAGATTGAGCCCGCGCGTTGCAGCGGTGATCACCGCCGCAACCGCGCCCGGCGGATGCCGGATGATCTGCCGTGCCAGCGCGTCGGCCGCAGAGAGCAGGTCGCCATGCGGCACCACGCGATTGACCAGGCCGATCGCCAGCGCATGCGCGGGTGAAAACGGCTCGCCGGTGAGTAACAGCTCCAGGGCGCGCTTGCGGCCGGCGAGGCGCGGCAGCCGCTGGGTGCCGCCGAAGGTCGGCGGCATCGCCAGCTTGATCTCCGGTTTGGCGAACCGGGCGCGTTCGCTGGCGACCGCCAGATGCACCGCCTCGGTGATCTCGCAGCCGCCGCCGTAAGCAAGGCCGTTCACCGCCGCGATCACCGGCTTGGAAAAGCTCTCCAGCCGCGCCGTCATGGTCTGGCCGCGGCGGACGAAATCGCGCACCGCATGATCAGCGCCGCGCGCGACGCTGCCGGAGAACTCGGCGATGTCGGCGCCGGCTGAAAACGCCAGCTCGCCGGCGCCGGTGAGGATCACGGCGCGGATCGCGTCATCGACCTCGATCGCGTCGAGCCGCTGCATCAGCCGGTCGATCAGCGCGTAGTTCAGCGCGTTCAGTTTGTCGGGGCGGTTCAGGGTCAGCAGCGCAACGCCGTCGCGCAGCTCCATCGGTATCAGCTCGGTCATGTCCGGGTCTCCATCGGGTCGTCCGATCGCTACCGCGGGCATCGCGTTGTGTATATTCACTGGGCGGTATACATTGGCGAGATGACCGTCCGAATGTCCGCAGCAGCTCCGAAGACCCGCGAGAGCAATACCACGCGCGAGCGCATCGTCGCCGCAGCCGCCAAGCTGTTCTATGCCGAGGGCATCCGCGCCGTCGGGGTCGACGCGGTGGCCGAGAAGGCCGGCGTCACCAAGCGGACGCTGTATTATCACTTCCGCAGCAAGGACGATCTGGTCGCCGCCTATCTTGAGGGGCGCGACCAGCCGAACTTGGCGCTGTTCCGGCAGTGGTTCGAGGACACGCCGGGCGCGCTGCCGGCCAAGGTCGAGGGCATCTTCAGGAATCTTGCCCGCGCCGCGCGGCATCCGAAATGGAAGGGCTGCGGCTTCCTGCGCACCTCGGCGGAGCTTGCCAATCTGCCGGGCCATCCGGCGATCAAGATCGGCGCCGCGCACAAGAAGAAATTCGAGCGCTGGCTGCGCGATACGTTCGCGGAGGCGGGCATCGGCGAGGCAGACGAGCTGGCGCGGCAGATGCTGCTCTTGCTCGACGGCTCGTTCGCCGTGGTGCTGCTGCATCGCGATGCGAGCTACATGGAGACCGCGGGCGCGGCGGCGGCCAGGCTGGTGGCGGCGGCGCTGCCGCGCCGGGTCACCGCGTCGCGGCCAACGCGTCCGATGTCGCGAACCGGCCGCGGATCTCGAGCAAACTCCGCACCGCGTTGAGATCCGGTAGCACCGCGGCGCATCTGCCGCGGGTCGTGGCATCGGGTTGCAGCAGGTCCGGCACCATCAGGGTGATGGCGCCTGCGGCGGCCGCCGCGGTGACGCCGACGCTGGAATCCTCCACCGCGATGCAATTCGCCGGCGGCACGCCGAGCCGGTCGGCGGCGAGCAGATACAGATCCGGTGCCGGCTTGCCGTGGGCGACGTCGTCCCGAGTGAGGATGGTACCAAACCGCGCGCGGATGCCGGCGAGCGTCAGGTGCAGGTCGGCGGTCTTGCGCGACGACGACGTCACCACCGCCACCGGGCAGCGCGCCTCGTCGAGCGCATCGAGCAGTTCGCAGGTGCCGGGCTTCACCGGCAGGCCTGGCGCGAACCGGGCGTCGCGCTTCTGGACGAAGGCGCGGTTGATGTCGGGCAGCGGCAGCGCCTCGCCGTAGCGCGCGACCAGCAGCGCCTGGCACTCCGGCCCGGGCAGCCCGATCATCGACTCGCAGGTTTCGATCGCATCCGGCAGGCCGAACCCGTTCAGCACCTCGGTCAGGCTTTCCAGATAGACCCGTTCGGTATCGACCAGCGTGCCGTCCATATCGAGCAGCACCGCTGCGATCAGCCAGTCCTGCACGGCCCTCACGATTTGCGGCTCGCCTTTGCGGCCTCGCGCAGACAGTCCGGGCACAGGCAATCGACCGCGTCCGACGGCAGCGGCAGATGCGCCGGCTCCGCCGAGCACCAGCAGCCGCTATCCATCGTGCACGAAAACTCTGCGCCGCAGCCGGCGCAGATCAACCGCCGCGGCGGCGGCGAAGGTGTGGCGGACGAGGTCGGGCGGAGCGGCATGAGCAAGGATCGGTGAACACTGGTTGAAACACGCTCGCAGCGTACTCCGCCTGGGCCGCGAAGCAATACGCGGAAGGTCGCGGACGCGAGGGGGGCGGCGGCAGTCAGGATCCGGAGAACGGGCGCGATCTCTCCACCTGTCATTCCGGGGCGCTCGCGCAGCGAGCGAACCCGGAATCCCGCTGTGCAGGGCGAAGGGCCTCAATGCAGAACACCTCGAGATTTCGGTTTCGCGCCCTTTCAGGCGCGCCCCGGAATGACCGCGTGAAGGCGGACGGGGCGTAACCGCCAGCTACCCCTTCGTAATCGCGTCGACCTCCGCCATCTCCTCGGCCGTCAGCTTCCAGCTCGCGGCCTTGACGTTCTGCTCGATCTGCTCCGGCGTGGTGGCGCCGGCGATCACGCTGGAGACCTGCGGCCGGCAGGCGAGCCAGGAGAACGCCAGTTCGAGCAGCGAATGGCCGCGTGCTTCGGCGAACGCCTTGAGCTGATCGACGACGTTGAGATTGACCTCGGTGAAGTAGCGGTCGCGGATCGCCGGCATCTTGGCGAAGCGGGTGTGTGCCGGCGCTTCCGTGCCGCGCTGATATTTGCCGGTGAGAAGCCCGCTGGCCAGCGGGAAGAACGGCAGCAGGCCGAGCTTGTATTCCTGCGCGGCCGGCAGCAGGTCTTTCTCGATGTCGCGGACGACGAGGCTGTATTCGTCCTGGCACGAGATGAAGCGATGGGTGCCGAGCGCGCGGGCGACGTATTCGGCCTCGGCGATCCGCCACGCCGGGAAATTCGAATTGCCGATGTAGCGCACCTTGCCGGCGCGGATCAGGTCGTCGAGCGCACGCAGCGTCTCGTCGATCGGCGTCAGCGGATCGTAGTCGTGCTGCTGATACAGGTCGATCCAGTCGGTCTTCAGCCGCTTCAGGCTGGCCTCGACCGCCTCGACGATGTAGCGCCGCGAGGCGCCCTGCTTGGTGCCGTCGGTCGCCATCGGCTTGCAGAACTTGGTCGCCAGCACGATGTCCTTGCGGCGGTCGCCGAGCACATTGCCGAGCACGGTCTCCGAGCCGCCCATGCCGGCATAGATGTCGGCGGTGTCGAACAGCGTGACGCCGAGGTCGATCGCCTTGTGGATCACCTGCTTCGAGGTCTCGGGATCGGTGCGCTGGCCGAAATTGTTGCAGCCGAGGCCGACGACCGAGACCCGCAGGCCGCTGCCGCCGAGATTGCGAATGTCCATGAAGTGTCCTTGAGAGATGCTTGAAGCGGTGCATTGTGGCGCGCGCCCCGCAGCGCCGCAAGGCAGCGCCCCGATCACAGCCGCGTCAGGCCGTGCGTCGTGACGGCATCACGGATGCGAAAGCCGTTCTCGGCGCGCCATCTGACCTGTTACTCATGCCTAACCCGGGTGTCATTCCGGGGCACGCGCGTCAGCGCGTGAACCCGGAATCACGCAGTTTGGGGCACGGCGGGCGGCCTACATCTTCGGGATTCCGGGTTCGCTCGCTTGCGCGATCGCCCCGGAATGACGGCTTGCGGCAGTGCCGAGTGCAGCGCGCGCTACGCCGCTTCCGGCTGCACGTCGGGCGTCGTCACCGGGGCAGCAGTGGGGCGCGGCGCGATGGCGCCGCGCATGCCGGCGCGGCGGGCGGCTTCGCACATCCGCCGCACCGATTGTTCGGCGTCGCGGGTGATCTGCTTGCGGTCGGCGGTCGTCGAGGTTGCGACCGCATCGCCCCAGCTCACGGTGACATCGATCGCGCCCGCGGTCAGCAGCGCGACGAAATGCGGGATCAGGTCGGCATCGCCGTACCAAGCGACCCGGTCGCGCAGTTCGCGGCCGATCGGCAGGCCGCTGAGACCCGTATAGGTCACCGCCATCGGCTGCACCGCGACGACGGTGCCGGTCTGTTCGCCGATCGCGTGATGCACCGCGCCGACCAGCGCCGAGCGGAACGGCAGCACCCGGCTGCCGTCGGACGAGGTGCCCTCGGCGAACAGCACCATGGCGTCGCCGTCCTGCAGCCGCGCGCCGATTTCGCGCGTCGCCTCGCCGGTGCGATGCCGCGCCTGACGGTCGATGAACACGGTGCGCTGCCAGCGCGCCAGCGCGCCGAACACCGGCCAGGTCGCGACTTCGCTCTTGGCGATGAACGACACCGGCGCCACCGCGGAAATCACGCAGATGTCGAGCCAGGAGACGTGATTGGACAGGATCAGCACCGGCCCGTCGCAGCGGCGGCCGACCTGATGAATGCGGACGCCGATCAGCACGCAGACGATGCGGTGATACAATTGCGGAATCGTGCGCTGCGCGCGCCAGCCGAACCGCTTCGCCAGCAGATGGACCGGCAGCAGCGTCAGCGTCAGCGGGACAACGGCGGCGATGACCAGGATAAATCGCAGCATGGCAATGACTTTGGGCCGCTCAAAAAGGTGCGGCCCCGGTCAGACGCGGCGACTGACGGGGACCGCTGGGGACGTTGATCGGCGACGGGGGGCCTCGATCAGACGCGAGCGGACCCTAGCGGTAGTTTGTTACACGGCAGTGACGCGTCAACTACATCTTAACGAGTCGTTGACGTGTAAAAGTGACCGAGGCGAGCGGATTTGCCGGCCGAGACTGCGGTTCACTCGCTTGCCGGCGCTACCCGCAGAATCCGGCCCGCGTCGCTGTCGGTGAGCAGCCACAGCGCACCGTCGGGACCCTGGCGGACATCGCGGATCCGCTCGTTCAGCGCCTGCAGCAGCCGCTCTTCGCCGGTGACCTTGTCACCCTGCAGCGACAGCCGCACCAGCATCTGCCCCGACAGCGCACCGAGGAACAGGCTTCCTTTCCAGGTCGGAAACAGCTTGCCGGTGTAGAACGCCATGCCGCTCGGCGAGATCGACGGCACCCAGTATTTGATCGGCTGCTGCATCCCGGGCTTGGCCGTCGCCTCGTGGATCTTGGCGCCGCTATAGTCGATGCCGTAGCCGATCACCGGCCAGCCGTAGTTCTCGCCCTTGCGGATGATGTTGACCTCGTCGCCGCCGCGCGGGCCGTGCTCGACCTCCCACAGGCTGCCGTCGGCGGGATTGAAGGCGAGGCCCTGCGGATTGCGGTGCCCGAGGCTCCAGATCTCCGGCTTGGCGCCGTCGCGGTCGGCGAACGGATTGCCGGCCGGCACGCTGCCGTCCGGCGCAATCCGGACGATCTTGCCGAGATGGTTGGACAGGCTCTGCGCCTGATCGCGATAGGCGTAGTGCTCGCCGAGAGTGACGAACAGATTGCCGTCGGCGGCTTGCGCAATCCGGCAGCCGTAATGATTGCCGGACGATAGCGGCCCTTGCTGGCGGAAGATCACTTTGACGTCGTCGAGCCGCGGCGCATCGCCGTCGCTCAACCGAGCGCGTGCCACCGCCGTGCGGCCGCCGCGGCCGTCGCGTTCGGCGTAGCACAGGTAGATCGTGCGGTTGGTGGCGATGTCCTTGTCGGTGGCGACGTCGAGCAGTCCGCCCTGGCCCGAGGCCCATACCTCCGGCACGCCCGGCAGCGGCTTCGACACCTGGCCCTGCTGCGTCACCAGCCGCAGCCGGCCTGGGCGCTCGGTCACCAGCATCCGGCCGTCGGGCAGGAACGCCAGTCCCCACGGATGCACCAGATCCTCCGCCACCGTCTGCACCGCCAGGGGACCGGCGGAGGATTCGAACGTGGCGCCGGCGCCGCGGCTGGCGGTGATGATCAGCAGCGAGCCGACCAGCGCGGTGGCGGCGGTCAGCGTGCCGGAAACCCAGACGATCGGTGCCTTCATCGCAATGCCTTGTCGCAGGATGGCCGTCGCGGCTGCGGGTCGGCGCGTGGTTCAACGCGCGGTGATGGGAAAAGATCGTGACCGAGGTGATTGCCGCGCGAAAGGCGTCGTCATGCCGCAACGAGCTGCGGCGACAGCAGCGTCAGCGCCAGGATGGCGCCGAGCGAGGCGACCGCGATCAACAGCGACGCGGCTACGGCGCGCAGCAGGCGGGCGGAGGTGACGTGCGCGACGGGCCGGATGAAGCCGGGCGACGAATGCATGACTCGAAATCCTCGAACCAAAACGCCCGCGAATCACCGCAGGCAGTTGGATTCTCCTGCAATCACGGGCGCTTGTGCGGCGCCGAGGCGCGCCAAACATGTCCAAATCGCGGCGGAATTCGAGCAAGCCGCCCGGCGTCAAGCCTCGGCGGCGAAGTTCGCCGCGTCGGCGGCCTCGGTTTCCGGGGTCCAGTCCATGGTGATGAACCCCGGCGTCTGCTCGACCCGGCGCAGCCAGGCGTTGACCGCCGGGAACATCGACAGGTCGAAGTCGCACTGGTCGGCGACGTGGGTGTAGCCGTACAGCGCGATGTCGGCGATGGTGAGCTGGCCGGCGGCGAAGTAATCGTTGGTCTTGAGGTGATTTTCCATCACCTGCAGCGCCGCGTAGCCGCGCTCCAGCCAATCCTCCAGCGCGTGGGTCTGCAGGTCGCGGCCGCCCTTGACCAGACACAGCCAGAAATACGCCGAGCCGATGTTCGGCTCCAGCGCGTGCTGTTCGAAGAACATCCATTGCAGCGCTTCGGCGCGGTCCATCCGCGTGTCCGGCGCCAGCGATGTGCCGACGGCCAGATACCACAGGATCGCGTTGGACTCGGCGAGGTAACGGCCCGGCGCGGTTTCCAGCAGCGGCACCTGGCCGCTCGGATTCTTGGCGAGGAAGTCGGGCGTGCGGCTTTCGCCGCGCAGGATATCGACTTCGATCGCGCGGTAGGGGGCATCGAGAAACGCCAGCGCAAGGCGGACCTTGTAGCTGTTTCCCGATCGCTGCATCGAATAGAGCTTGTACATCCTGAAGGTCGCTTCGCTCTCCCTGCCGCCGGCATCTGCCGCGCCTAACGCGGCTAAACAATGATGCCCCCCGGCAGGCGTCGCAAGCCCCAAGCGCTGGAAAGCATCGAAATCCCATGCCGCGTTGCGAAGGCGGCGACTGCGGTCCGAAAACCGCGCGGCTGCGACCGATTTGGTCCTTTCGCTATGCGAAATCGGCGGTGAGGGTGGTCTGCCGCGCATGACTGGCAACAGCGGCTGTCGGGCCCATATCCCGGCGGTTGTACGGCGTTCGGGCAATGCCACCATTCCCGCAAGCTTCTTGCGATGCAACGGGCCGACGCTTAGTGTGGAAGCATTCCCGTCAGAAATGGAAGAGTCGCGCCAAATGCCGACTCATGACGGCTGCAAGGAGATGACGATGCCGTTCCTCGCCACCGCGCTCGATCGTGTGAAGCCCTCCGCGACCATCGCGGTGTCGGACAAAGCGCGTGAGCTGAAAGCGGCCGGGCGCAACGTCATCGGACTGGGCTCCGGCGAGCCGGACTTCGATACTCCCGCCAACATCAAGCTGGCGGCGATCCATGCGGTCGAGGCCGGCAAGACCAAGTACACCGCGGTCGACGGCATTCCGGAGCTGAAGCAGGCGATCATCGACAAGTTTCAGCGCGAGAACGGCCTGACCTACAAGCCGAACCAGATCATCGTCGGCACCGGCGGCAAGCAGGTGCTGTACAACGCGCTGATCGCGACCATGAATCCCGGCGACGAGGTGATCATCCCGGCGCCGTATTGGGTCAGCTATCCGGAGATGGTCGCGCTCGCCGGCGGCGAAAGCGTGCCGGTGGTGTGCACTGCCGAGTTCGGCTTCAAGCTGCAGCCGGCGGCGCTGGAAGCGGCGATCACGCCGAAGACCAAGTGGATCATCCTCAACTCGCCGTCGAACCCGACCGGCGCGGCCTATACCCGTGCCGAGCTGAAGGCGCTCACCGACGTCCTGGTCAAGCACCCGCATGTCTGGGTGATGACCGACGACATGTACGAGCACCTGGTCTACGACGACTTCGAATTCACCACTCCGGCGCAGATCGAGCCGAAGCTGTTCGATCGCACCCTGACGGTGAACGGCGTGTCGAAGGCGTATTGCATGACCGGCTGGCGGATCGGCTATGCCGGCGGCCCCGCCGAGCTGATCAAGGCGATGGCGACGATCCAGTCGCAGTCGACCTCGAACCCGTGCTCGATCGCCCAGTGGGCCGCCGTCGAGGCGCTCAACGGTCCGCAGGACTTCATCGACGCCCACAACAAGGTGTTCAAGGAGCGCCGCGACCTGGTGGTGTCGATGCTGAACCAGGCGGCGGGGATCGACTGCCCGCGTCCGGAGGGGGCGTTCTACGTCTACCCGTCCTGCGCCGGCACCATCGGCAAGACCGCGCCGTCGGGCAAGAAGATCGAGACCGACCAGGACTTCGTCACCGAGCTTCTGGAAGCGGAAGGCGTCGCGGTGGTGCAGGGTTCGGCGTTCGGCCTCGGCCCGGCCTTCCGCATCTCCTACGCGACTAAAACCTCGGACCTGGAAGACGCCTGCAAGCGCATCCAGCGGTTCTGCGGAAACTTGCGGTAAATATTTCATTAACAATCCGCAAGGTTCACAGGATTCGTTCCAAAACTGCGAAGGCGCCTTGTTTTGGACAAGACGCTTCCTTTTTGTCGCCCCCGCAATCTCAATCCACATCTGGAGTGTGCTTCTATGTTTACCCTCAGACAGTTCGGCATCGCTGCGGTCGCGCTGATCGCGTCGGTCGCGAGCGCGAGCGCGCAGCAGCGCGTGCAGGTCGGCGTGATCGAATGCGCCGGCGGTCCGAACGTCGGTTATGTGGTCGGCTCGACCACCCAGCTTGAGTGCCTGTTCCGGACCGACGGCCGTCGTCCCGAGCCGTACATCGCGAATGTGCAGCGCATCGGCGTCGACCTCGGCTTCACCCAGACCACCGGTCTGGCCTGGGCGGTGTACGCTCCGACCCGTCGCATCGGCCGCGGTGATCTCGGCGGCAGCTACGGCGGCGTCGGCGCCAACGCGTCGTTCGGCTTCGGCGTCGGCGGCAACCTGCTGGTCGGCGGCTCCAACAACGCCTTCGCGCTGCAGCCGCTCAGCCTGCAGGGCCAGACCGGCCTGAACGCCACCGCGGGTATCGTCGACGTGCAGCTGCTGCCGGCGCCGATCGCCAAGAAGCACTACCGCAAGCATCGCCGCCATCATCGTCATCACTAATTGACGGCGCTTACGGCGCACTCGATATCGTTTGCAGAAGGGCCCGCATCCGCGGGCCCTTCTTGCGTTTTAGATACGTTCTGTAATCGAATGCCGCACGCTCGGACACATCGCCGCGCTTGCCGGAGCCGGCTGTCATTGAAGATTTGCCATTGCTGTGACTAGATGACGGCGATTGTTCGATGGTGTTCGAACGAATCGAGTCGTCTTCCGCATCACCTTCCTACGCCGGAGATTTTTGCCATGCGCCGCCTCTCGCTTTTCGTCGGACTCGCCGTCGCCGCATTGACCGCCACCGCTGCTGATGCACAGCAGAACCGGGTGCGGGTCGGCATGCTCGAATGCCGCGGCGGCGCCAGCATGGGCTTCATCGTCGGCTCGGTGACTAATCTCGGCTGCGTGCTGCGCAGCGACGGCCGCCCGGATACGCCTTACGTCGCCACGATCCGCAAGGTCGGGCTCGACATCGGTATCACGCCGGAAACCGCGCTGAGCTGGGTGGTCTTGGCGCCGGTCGAGCGTTTCGGCCCCGGCGATCTCGCTGGTAACTACGCCGGTGCGCAGGGCTCGGCCTCGGTCGGCGTCGGCGTCGGCGCCAACGTCCTGATCGGCGGCTCGGCGAATTCGATCGCGCTGCAGCCGGTCAGCCTGCAGGGCCAGACCGGCGTCAACGTCGCGGTCGGTCTGCAGGAACTCGAGCTGCGTCCCGGCCGCTAACTAACAGCGGCCGCTGCGGTTCAATTCCAGCTTTGCAACATTGCGCTGCGATGCAAACGCGTCGCAGCGCTTATTTTTTAAGTGTCCTTGATCCTGCTCAAGGTCGACATGGTGTCGTCGTAATTTTTCGCGCTTGCCAAGTGTCGTGTGTTGCGAAAGCATCACGTCTTGCCGACCCAATCACGGGCCGAGCTCCAAAGTCAGGAGGCGGCGATGGGACAAGACGTCAGAAGTCCCCGTGGTCCCCGGTGCATTGCACTGGTGGGCCCATTCCAAAGCGGAAAAACCACACTACTTGAAGCGATCATGGCGCGGACCGGCGCCATCCCACGAGCCGGCTCGGTCGATGCCGGCACCTCGCACGGCGATTCCAGCCCCGAGGCCCGCCAGCACAAAATGGGCCTCAGCCTCACCGCCGTCACCACCCAGTTCATGGGTGAGACCTACACCTTCCTCGATTGTCCCGGCTCCGTCGAATTCGCGCACGACATGCGCGCGGCGCTTCCCGCCGTCGACGCCGCCGTGGTGGTGTGCGAAGCCGACGAGCGCAAGCTGCCGCAGTTGCAGCTGATCCTGCGCGAACTCGAAGATCTCGGCATTCCCAGATTCCTGTTCCTGAACAAGATCGATCGCGCCAACAAACGCATTCGCGAAGTACTCGACAGTCTGCAGCCGGCATCCCGCATCCCGCTGGTGCTGCGCCAGATTCCGATCTGGAACGGCGAGCTGATCGCCGGCTATGTCGACCTCGCCCTGGAGCGCGCCTTCGTCTATCGGGAGCACAAACCCTCCGAAGTGATCGATCTCGCAGGCGGCGACCTCGACCGCGAGAAGGAAGCGCGGTTCTCGATGCTCGAGAAACTCGCCGATCACGACGACGCGCTGATGGAGCAACTCCTCGACGACATCCAGCCGCCGCGCGACTCGGTATTCGACGATCTTGCCCGCGAGCTGCGCGAAGGCGTGATCTGTCCGGTGCTGCTCGGCTCGGCGCTGCGCGAGAACGGCGTGCTCCGTCTGTTGAAAGCGCTGCGCCACGAGGCGCCGGACGTCACCGAAACCGCGGCGCGCCTCGGCGTCACCGCCGGCAAGGAAGCGGTCGGCTACGTCTTCAAGACTCAGCATCTGCAGCACGGCGGCAAGCTGTCGCTGGCCCGGGTGCTGTCCGGCACGCTTGCCGACGGCGACAATGTACAGTCGTCGGCCGGCGAGTCCGCACGTGTCTCCGGCATTCAGGCGGTCGGCGGCGGCCATGACAGCAAGCGCTCGTCGGCCTCGGCCGGCGACGTCGTCGCGCTCGGCAAGCTCGACGCGATCAAAACCGGCGACACTTTCGCCAACGGCAAGGCCGCACCCGCCGCGCTGGTCGAGGTCTCCGCCGTCCCGCCGGTGCTGGCGATGGCACTGGCCGCCGCCGACCGCAAGGACGACGTCAAGCTCGGCCAGGCGCTGCAGCGCCTGAACGAGGAAGATCCCTCGCTGACCGTCGTGCACGATCCGCAGAGCCACGAGATGGTGCTGTGGGGTCAGGGCGAGATGCATCTGCGCGTGACGCTGGAGCGGCTGCACGACCGTTACGGCGTCACCGTGAAGTCGCATGCCCCGGCGATCGGCTACCGCGAGACCATCCGCAAGCCTGTGACCCAGCGCGGCCGGCACAAGAAGCAGTCCGGCGGCCACGGCCAGTTCGGCGACGTCGTGCTCGACATCAAGCCGCTGCCGCGCGGCGAGGGCTTCGCCTTCGCCGAGACCGTGGTCGGCGGTGCGGTGCCGCGCAACTACATGGGTGCGGTGGAGGAGGGCGTGATCGACGGCCTGCGCGCCGGCCCGCTCGGCTTCCCGGTGGTCGATGTCCACGTCACACTGACGGATGGCTCGTACCACAGCGTCGATTCTTCGGATCAGGCATTCCGCACCGCGGCGCGGATCGGCATCACCGAGGCGCTGCCGCAGTGCCAGCCGGTGCTGCTGGAGCCGATCCACACCGTCGAGATCGTCTGCCCGACCGAGGCCACCGCCAAGGTCAACGCCATCCTGTCCGGGCGGCGCGGCCAGATTCTCGGCTTCGATACCCGCGAGGGCTGGCCGGGTTGGGACACGGTGCGGGCCACCATGCCGGAGGCCGAGATCGGCGACCTGATCGTCGAGCTGCGCTCGGCCACTGCCGGCGCCGGCAGCTTCACCCGCGGCTTCGACCATATGGCCGAGGTCACCGGACGCACCGCCGACCAGATCGTCGCTGCCCGCCGTCAGGCGGCGGCCTGACCCAGACCAGCGCCGGGCGGGAAGGCTCCGGCCCGGCGCTCACTAAAATATGACTGCTCTGGAGCGGCTGGATTGATGTTTTAAACATCACTCCAGCCACTTTTTATTTGCATGGTGCTGCTCAAGGCATCATATTACAGCCTTCAGACATCAGAGTTCATGCCTCACCCATGATGACCGCAGCCCAATTGCGCGCCGCGCGCGCGCTGCTTGGCATCGACCAGCGCACGCTGGCCGAATTGTCCGGCGTGTCGCTGCCGACCATCCAGCGGATGGAGGCGAGCGAAGGCAACGTCCGCGGTGTGGTGGAATCCCTCACCAAGGTCGTCGAGGCGCTCGACCGCTGCGGCGTGACCCTGATCGGAGACAATTCCCGCAGCGAAGGCGGCGGCCGCGGCGTCCGGTTCAAAGAGCCGGCGCCGCCCCGCAACGAGGCCTGACGGTTTCGGTGCAGCAGCGGGGCGGACCAGGAGAAACGGCATGGACACCTCCCGGCGACTTGTATCTGCGGCCAAACCGAGCTTCCGCGAGCTGTTCACGCCCAAGCTGATCACCGTGCTGCGCGAGGGCTACGGCCTCGGCGATTTCCGCGCCGACCTGATCGCCGGCCTCACCGTGGCGATCGTGGCGCTGCCGCTGTCGACCGCGATCGCGATCGCCTCCGGCGTCACGCCGGATCGCGGGCTGTACGCCGCGGTGGTCGGCGGTTTCCTGGTCTCGCTGCTCGGCGGCTCCCGCTTCCAGATCGGCGGGCCGGCCGGCGCGTTCATCGTGCTGGTGATGCTCAGCGTGCAGCGTCACGGCATCGACGGCGTGCTGCTCGCCACCTTCCTGGCCGGCATCATGCTGGTGATCGCCGGCTTCCTGCAGATCGGCACCTACGTCAAATTCATTCCCTATCCGGTCACGGTCGGTTTCACCGCCGGCATCGCGGTGATCATCTTCGCCAGCCAACTCAAGGATCTGCTCGGCATCGATCTGGCGCACGAGCCGGGGCCGTTCATTCCCAAACTCGAGGCGCTGGCGCAGGCGCTGCCGACCATGAACGTCTACGCGCTCGGCATCGCCGTCACCGCGATCGTGCTGATCGTGGGCTTGAAGAAGCTGCGCCCGAACTGGCCGGGGCTGCTGATCGCAGTCGCCGTCACCGCGGCGCTGGTGTGGGGCTTCTCGCTGCCGGTCGCCACCATCGGCACCAAGTTCGGCGGCATTCCGGAGAGTTTTCCGCTGCCGTCCTGGCCGGTGTTCTCGGTCGCCAAGGTGATCGAGGTGCTGCCCGACGCGATCGCGTTTGCGCTGCTCGGCGCCATCGAGTCGCTGCTCTCGGCGGTGGTCGCCGACGGCATGACCGGGCGGCGGCATCGCTCGAACTGCGAACTGGTGGCGCAGGGCGTCGCCAATATGGGCTCGGCACTGTTCGGCGGCATCTGCGTCACCGGCGCGATCGCCCGCACCGCCACCAACATCCGCACCGGCGCGCGCTCGCCGATCGCCGGAATGCTGCACTCCGTTTTCCTGCTGGTGTTCATGCTGGTGGCGGCGCCGCTGGCGAGCTACATCCCGCTCGCCACGCTCGCCGCGGTGCTGGCGATCGTCGCCTGGAACATGGCCGAGAAGCACGAATTCGCCACGCTGGTTCGGTCCTCGCGCGGCGACGCGGTGGTGGTGCTGGCGACCTTCCTGCTCACCGTGTTCCGCGATCTCACCGAGGGCATCGTGGTCGGCTTCGCGCTCGGCGCGGTGCTGTTCATCCACCGCATGTCCGAAGTCACCGGCGTCGAGGCGTATTCCGGTCTGGCGCAGGAAGACCGCGCCGACGAGAGCGGCAAGCGCCGTGGCACCGCCGCCGACCTGGCGCTGGTCACCGATCCGGATGTCGTCGTCTATCGTATCACCGGGGCGTTCTTCTTCGGCGCCGCCGCGACGGTCTCTTCGGTGCTCAACAACATCGCCGATCGCCACAAGGTGTTCGTGGTCGATTTCGCCGCGGTGCCGCTGCTGGATTCCACCGCCGCGAATGCGATCTACCGGGTCGCGTTGTCGGCGCAGCGCAAGCGCATCAAGCTGATCATCACCGGCGCCTCGCCGACGGTGCGCCGCGCGCTGCTCACCCATGGCGTCAAGCCGCCGCTGGCGCACTACCGCGCCGACATCGCCAGCGCGGTCGACGAGATCAAGGGCAAGACCGCGGCCCCCGAGGACGCGGTGTCACAACAGCCCGTCTCGGCGTGAGGCCACGACTTCCGTCGGGCCGGCGTGTTTTGCGTTGACGCTGGCGCGGCGGCCTGATTTTCACAGGCTTCGGAGGTCTCGCGTCTGTTGGAGGACGAAATGGCTGCGACCAAGCGCGCCGCGTGTCTGATCGGCTGGCCGGCGGCGCATTCGCGCTCGCCGCTGATCCATCACTACTGGCTGCGCCAGCTCGGCATCGAGGGTGGCTATTCGATCGAGGCGGTGCCGCCGGAAGGCTTCGCCGAATTCGTGCTGCATCTGAAGTCGCACGGCTATGTCGGCGCCAACGTCACCATCCCGCACAAGGAGCGCGCGCTGCAGCTCACCGAGCCGGACGCGCGCGCCCGCGCGGTCGGCGCCGCCAATACGCTGTACTACGATGGTGACCTGCTGCGCTCGACCAACACCGACATCGAAGGCTTCATCGGTAATCTCGACGCCTCGGCGCCGGGCTGGGACCGTACCGCGCATGCGCTGGTGCTGGGCGCCGGCGGCTCGTCGCGGGCGGTGGTGTATGGCCTGCTGGAGCGCGGCGTGCAGCGCATCGCGCTCGCCAACCGCTCGATCGAGCGTGCCCAGGCGCTGCGCGATCTGTTCGGCGACCGGGTGGTGCCGATCGCCTGGCAGGACATTCCGGTGGCGCTGCCGGGCGCCGGGCTCCTGGTCAACACCACCTCGCTCGGGATGAAGGGGCAGCCGCCGCTTCAGATCGACCTGTCGGCGCTGCCGGCCGACGCGGTGGTGGCCGATCTGGTCTACGTGCCGCTGGAAACCGATCTGCTCGCCGCCGCCAGGGCGCGCGGCCTGCGCACTGCGGACGGCCTCGGCATGCTGCTGCACCAGGCGGTGCGCGGTTTCGATCTGTGGTTCGGCGCGCGGCCCCACGTCACCGCGGAGCTGCGGGCGCTGGTCGAGGCGGATCTGCTCGGACACACATGAGGCGGACGCCTGCCGCCGGCCTGCACGCGTGTCATTCGTCCCGGGCGCCGGGCCGGGATCGATAGCGCGGCAGCGACCAGCCGCGCTGCAGCGCCGCGGCACGGATCAGCAGCGCCAGCGTAAAGCCGGCGATCGTGCCGAGTTCGCGGCTCGCGCCCAGAGCGGTGGACGCCTCGTAGGTCGCAGCGCCGACCAGCGCGGCGATGACGTAGATCTCGCGGCGGAGGATGACCGGAATTTCGCCGCCGAGCAGATCGCGGATGATGCCGCCGAAGGTCGCCGTGACGACGCCCATCGCCACCGCGACGATGCCGTTGGCGCCGGCCAGCGCGGCGCGCTCGGCCCCGCTGACCGCAAACAGCGCCATGCCGATGGCGTCGAGCCACAGCAGCATTTTGTAGCGCGAATGCGGGATGTGCGCGGTGAAGAACACGATTCCGGAAACCAGCACGCAGGCCACCAGATAGGCGGGCTCGCGGATCCAGAACACCGGCTGGTCGAGCAGCACGTCGCGCAGCGTGCCGCCGCCGATTCCGGTCGCGGTGCCGAGCAATGCGAAGCCGACGATGTCCATTTCCTTGCGCGACGCCACCAGCGCGCCGGTGACGGCGAACACCACCACGCCGAGCCAGTCGAGCAGCGTCGTGACGGTCTCGAACATCGTGTGTCTCCGATCAGTCGCCGGTCCTCAGCGGCCGACGAACTTCGCCTCGCGCTTCTCCATGAAGGCCGCGATGCCTTCCTTCATGTCCTGCGTCTTGAACAGCGGAAGGAGCTGCAAGTACACGTGATGGACGTGATCCGGGAAGGTTTCGTTCAGCCCCATCCGCATCATCCGCTTGGCCGCCTGCACCGCCAGCGGCGCGTTGCCGGCGATCTCCCTGGCGACCGCGCGGGCGCGGCCCATCAGCTCGGCGTCGGGCACGACTTCGTTGGCGAGGCCCCATTCCAGGCTCTCGCGCGCGCTTAAAGTACGCCCGGTGAAGATCAGCTCGGCTGCCTTGGCCCAGCCGATCATTCGCGGCAGAAACCAGGTGCCGCCGCTCTCCGGCACCACGCCGCGTTTGACGAACGCGGCAGCCAGCTTGGCGGATTCCGCCATGATCCGGATGTCGCAGCCGAGTGCGGTATCCATGCCGTAGCCGGCCGCGCCGCCATTGACCGCGCAGATGGTCGGCTTGTCCATCGCCTGCAGCACGGTCGGCGGGGTGTTGCGCAGGTCGAGCGTGGTCGGCGACGACGCAGCGCTGAGGCCTTCGTCGCCGCGCTCCTTGGTGAGGTCGAGCCCGGCGCAGAACGCCCGGCCGTTGCCGGTGAGAATGACGCAGCGGACGTCCGGGTCTTCATTCGCCTTGGTGAGCAGCGCCGCCAGCGTGTTGAGCATCGGCCCGGAGATGGTGTTCAGCCGCTCCGGCGCGTTCAGCGTGATCGTGGCGATGTGATCCTCGACCGCATAGAGCACTTCGCTGGAAGCGGTCTGCGGCGCGCGTTGCGTATCAGTCATGGATTTCCTCCGGTTGTTGTTGTTCGTTGTTTGTTAGTTCTCTCCCCGTCATTGCGAGGAGGCAAGCCGACGAAGCAATCCAGCTCAGAAGACCGGGCTCTGGACTGCTTCGCGGAGCTTGTCATCGGGCGGCATTTCGTGCCGCCCCGTTGGCTCGCAATGACGCGCGGAGAGTGCAGGTCGGACTTACTCCGCCAGCACCTTCTCGTCGATCTCGTGGATCGAATTGACGCCGCACAGGCCCATCGTGGTCGACAGTTCCTTGCCGATGATGTCGATCGCCTTGGCGACGCCCGGGCCGCCATAGGCGCCGAGGCCGTAGATGTAGGCGCGGCCGATCATGCAGCTCCTGGCGCCGAGCGCCAGCGCCCGCATCACGTCCTGGCCGGAGCGGATGCCGCCGTCGAACATCACCTCGATGTGCGAGCCGACGGTGTGGACGATCTCCGGCAGCACTTCGATCGACGACGGCGCGCCGTCGAGCTGGCGGCCGCCGTGGTTCGACACCACCAGCGCCTCGGCGCCGACCTTCACCGCCTCGCGGGCGTCCTCGACGTCGAGAATGCCCTTGATGATCAGCTTGCCCGGCCAGATCGAGCGGATCCAGTCGATGTCGCGCCAGTTCAGCGAGGCGTCGAACTGCGACGCCACCCAGGCCGACACCGATTCCAGATCCTTGGAGCCGGGCAGGTGGCCGGCGATGTTGCCGAAATTGCGCCGCGGCGTGCCGAGAATGCCCTTCACCCAGCCGGGCTTGGTGGCGATGTCGAGCACGTTCTTCAGCTTGAACAGTTGCGGCGGCACCGTCATGCCGTTCTTGATGTCCTGATGGCGCTGGCCGATCACCTGCAGATCGACCGTCAGCACCAGCGCGCTGCATTTCGCCGCGATCGCGCGCTCGATCAGCGCTTTGACGAAGCCGCGGTCGCGCATCACGTAGAGCTGGAACCAGAACGGCTTGTCGACATTGGCGGCGACGTCCTCGATCGAACAGATCGACATCGTCGACAGCGTGTAGGGGATGCCGGCGGCCTGCGCGGCGCGGCAGGCGAGGATCTCGCCGTCGGCATGCTGCATCCCGGTCGAGCCGACCGGCGCCAGAATCAGCGGCATCGCATAGGTGTCGCCCAGGATGGTGGTCGACAGTTCGCGCTTGGAGATGTCGACCAGGATGCGCTGACGGAACTTGATCCGCTTGAGGTCGTCCACATTCGCCCGCAGCGTCTCCTCGGCGTAGGAGCCGTGGTCGACGTAATCGAAGAACATCTTCGGCACCCGCCGCTTGTGAATCTGGCGAAGGTCTTCGATGCAGGTGATCTCTTTCATGGAATTGCCGTCTGCCTGTTGCCGTTGGGGTGCGCGGTCCGTCCTGTAGCACGCGGACGCAATGTGCAAAATCGTCGCGTCAGGGGCCCGGTGAGGTCCGGGAACTCGCTGCATCGCAGCGCGTTTTCCATTCCAGTTCGCAAAGGTGGAGCAGGAGGACGTGATGACCGACGCCAAGACCGCCGATACCCCGACCAAGGACAAGAAGGAGTTGGAAGAGCAGCTCAACGAGGGCCTTGAAGAGTCGTTTCCGGGCTCCGATCCGGTCAGCGTCACCCAGCCGGCACCGTCGAAGCCGGATGGGGATAAGCGCCGGAAGGGTTAATCACCCAACCCTGAGCATTGCCGGATAAACTCGGTATTTCAAAGGATTACGCCGCTGGCCCAGGTCGGTGGCGTAATCTTTGATTACATTTTTTGAAGTCCCCGCAACCATTTTGGGCCTATAAGGCCGTTTCGCCGCACGGCAAGCCCCGGACGAATCGGGGTTTTTTTGATCGTGACCGGCAAGGGCGGGGGATGATTGGATGAGCCGCAGATATTTCGGGACGGACGGAATCCGGGGCCGCGCCAATGGTCTGATCACGCCGGAATTGGCGTTGAAGGTCGGTCAGGCCGCCGGCCTCGCGTTTCAGCGCGGCGAGCACCGCCATCGGGTGGTGATCGGCAAGGACACCCGCCTGTCCGGCTATATGATCGAGAACGCGCTGGTCGCGGGCTTCACTTCGGTCGGGATGGACGTGCTGCTGGTCGGCCCGATGCCGACGCCGGCGGTCGCGATGCTGACCAAGTCGATGCGCGCCGACCTCGGCGTGATGATCTCGGCGTCGCATAATCTGTTCGAGGACAACGGCATCAAGCTGTTCGGCCCACTCGGCTACAAGCTCAGCGACGACGTCGAAAAGCAGATCGAGCTGATGCTCGACGATTCGCTCGACAAGAAGCTGGCGCAGAGCGCGAGCCTCGGCCGCGCCCGCCGCATCGACGGCGTCCACGACCGCTACATCGAATTCGCCAAGCGGACGCTGCCGCGCGAACTGAGCCTCGAAGGGCTGCGCGTGGTGATCGATTGCGCCAACGGCGCCGCCTACCGGGTGGTGCCGGAGGCGCTGTGGGAGCTCGGCGCCGACGTGATCTCGATCGGGGTCGAGCCCGACGGCTTCAACATCAACAAGGAATGCGGCTCCACCGCGCCGCAGGCGCTGTGCGCCAAGGTCCGCGAGATGCGCGCCGACATCGGCATCGCGCTCGACGGCGATGCCGACCGCGTGATCCTGGTCGACGAGCGCGGCCACGTGGTCGACGGCGATCAGCTCCTGGCGGTGATCGGCCAGAGCTGGAAGGAAGACGGCCGGCTCGCCAAGCCGGGCGTGGTCGCCACCGTGATGTCCAATCTCGGGCTGGAGCGCTTCCTGGCGAGCGAAGGCATCGCGCTGCTGCGCACCCCGGTCGGCGACCGCTACGTGCTCGAGCAGATGCTGAAGGACGGCTACAATGTCGGCGGCGAGTCCTCCGGCCACATCATCCTGTCGGACTTCAACACCACCGGCGACGGTTTCGTCGCGGCGCTGCAGGTGCTGGCGATGGTGCAGAAGCTCGGCCGTCCGGTGTCGGAGGTCTGCCACCGCTTCGATCCGCTGCCGCAGATCCTGAAGAACGTGCGCTATCGCAGCGGCCGTCCGCTCGACGACAGCGGCGTGATCGCGGCGATCGAGGACGGCGAGAAGCGGCTGAACGGCCACGGCCGGCTGCTGATCCGCCCGTCGGGCACCGAGCCGGTGATCCGGGTGATGGGCGAGGGCGACGATCACGACGTCGTCGAGGAAGTGGTCGACAGCATCGTCGACGCGCTCGGCAATGCGGCGTCGGCCGCCGCCTGAGCGGGGCATCTGCGATCGGCGGCGCGTTGCAACGCTGCCATCGCGAATCCGCGCTACACACCCGCGCTACCTGCTACTAATTTGACGGCGGTCGGCCAATGTGCCGGCCGTTCGTCGTTATTGCGCCGCGAAATTCAGCCGGCGCCAGCAAGCCCATTTCAGGAAACGCCGTGAACAAGCCTGTCATCGTCGATGCGGATATCGCTGCTCCGGTCAATCCGGCCGAGCTGCCGCTCCCCGAACTCACCAAGCCGGCGGCGCCGGCCGCGGCCGGGCCGGCCTATGTCGTGCTCGGGGGGATCAGTTTCTCGCATTTCCTCAACGACACCATGCAGTCGCTGATTCCGTCGGTGTATCCGATCCTGAAGGCGAACTACGCGCTCGACTTCGGCCAGATCGGCATGATCACGCTGGCGTTCCAGTTCACCGCCTCGCTGTTGCAGCCGGTCGTCGGGCACATCACCGACAAGAAGGCGCAGCCGTTCTCGCTGGCGATCGGCATGGGCTCGACCTTTCTGGGCCTGCTGCTGCTCAGCGTCGCGCATTCCTACGCGGTGATCCTGATCGCCGCGGCGATGATCGGGCTCGGCTCGGCGGTGTTTCATCCCGAGTCGGCGCGGATCGCGCGGCTCGCCTCCGGCGGCCGCCACGGCATGGCGCAGTCGGTGTTTCAGGTCGGCGGCAACGCCGGCACCGCGCTGGGCCCGATCCTGGCGGCGCTGATCGTGGTGCCGTTCGGCCAGCCTTCGATCGCCTGGTTCTCGTCGATCGCGTTCCTGGCCATCATCGTGCTGTGGCGGATCGGCGTGTGGTACAAGCCGCAGGTCGCCGGCAAGAAGAAGATGGTAGTGCAGCCGCATCCGCACGCTCCGAGCCGGCGCCGGGTGATGGTCGCGCTGGTGGTGCTGGTGGCGCTGCTGTTCTCCAAGCAGCTCTATCTGTCGAGCCTGTCGAGCTACTACACGTTCTATCTGATCGAGAAGTTCCAGGTCTCGACCCAGACCGCGCAGATCTTCCTGTTCATCTTCCTGGCCGCCACTGCGGCCGGGGTGTTCTTCGGCGGGCCGCTCGGCGACCGGTTCGGCCGCCGCTACGTGATCTGGTTCTCGATCCTCGGCATCCTGCCGTTCACCCTGGCGCTGCCCTACGCCGGGCTGTACGGCAGCGCGGTGCTCACGGTGTTCATCGGCTTCATCCTGGCGTCGGCGACGCCGGCCATCATCGTGTTCGCCCAGGAGCTGATGCCGCACCGGTTCGGCATGATCTCCGGGGTGTTCTTCGGCTTCGCCTTCGGCATCGGCGGCCTCGGAGCGGCGGCGCTCGGCGAGCTCGCCGACATCCGCGGCATCGATTTCGTCTACCAGGTCTGCTCGTTCCTGCCGGCGCTCGGGCTGCTGGCGGTGCTGCTGCCGAAGATGCCGCGTCACATGCACTGATTTGGGCCGTCCGCAGTCGGTACGCGTCGGCCGCAGCCTCGGTCGATCCACGGCTCCGGTTCCGTTCGGGAACCGGGGCCGTCGTCGTTTGGCACAGCGCTCTGCGCGGGCGTCGTCAACGATTTGTTAGCAATCAAGACCAGACGTGCCGGTTCGCTGCCGCCCGCGTGGTTATCAGTCAGGTAGTTGGGGTCATCAAATATCAACCTTAAAAATTAGGGTTAAGTTGCGCTTAAGGAATTGGTGGCATCGTCCGATCTCATAGGTTTCCGGGTGTGGGGCCTTCGTAATTGATCATTGGACCAAAGGACGAAGCCAATGCGTAGCGTGAAGATGATGATGGCCGCCGGAGCGGCTTCGCTGATTGCCTCGGCCGCGATGGCGGCCGACATGCCGATCGCCCCGCCGCCCGCTTATGCGCCGCCCCCGGCCGAGGATTTCGGCGGCTGGTATCTGCGCGGCGACATCGGGTTCAGCAACCAGCAGGTCAAGGATCTGCGCTACGGGCGTGAATCGGCGTACTCGCAGCTTACTTCGTTCGACCAGCAGACCTCGTTCGATTCGGCCGGCATCTACGGCCTCGGCGTCGGCTATCAGTTCAATCCGTGGCTGCGCGCGGACTTGATCGGCCAGTACCGCGGCAATTCGAACTTCAAGGGCACCGACCGCTTCACGGGCACCGCCAGCGGCGCGCCCTACAGCGGCATCGACAACTACGGCGCCTCCAAGTCCGAATGGCTGGTGATGGCGAACGCCTATGTCGACCTCGGCACCTGGTGGTGCATTACCCCGTTCGTCGGCGCCGGCGTCGGCGCCGCGCGGGTGACGATGGCAAACTTCACCGATACCGGAACCAATACGATTCCGTTCTCGACGACGAGCTTCGCCAGCGCACCGACTGCGTCGAAGTGGAACTTGGCCTGGGCCGTGCACACCGGTCTGGCCTACAAGGTCAATCCCAACCTGACCCTCGAACTGGCATACAGCTATCTCAACCTGGGCGATGGCTATACCGGTTCGCTCTCGACCTACACCGGCTTGACCACCAACAACAGCTTCAAGTTCAAGGACATCACTTCGCACGACGTGAAGCTCGGCGTGCGCTGGAATCTCGATTCCGGTCCCATCTACCCCGCCGCGCCGGTGCTGATGCGCAAGGGCTGACCGCCCTCCATTCGTTTACGAGTGTTAACGGCGCGGGAGCTTCCCGCGCCGTTTTTGTTGTCTGCGGAGTTGCTCCGACAACGAAGAATTAAGGTTAACGCCGCATGATCAGCAGCGTGGAAAGGTTTCGTCGGGGAGTGTGGCGATGCGTAGAGTTGTGGTGGCCGCGGCGGTCGGCGTGATGGCACAGACGGCGTATGCGGCCGACATGCCGGACTACGGCCCGCTCCGCGGCGCGCTGGTAGAGACTGCCCGGGTGGTCAATTGGGAAGGCTTCTACGTTGGTGGCCAGGCCGGCTACGGCACGTCAGACATGAATTTCACCAACTCGACCAGTGACATTGCATCGAACCTTCTAGCCAATACTGTCATCGAAAGTCAGATGGGCGTGTCGTCCTGGCCCGTATTGGGCAAGACGTCATCGCACGGGCAAGGTTGGGGCGCCTTCGCCGGCTACAACGCGCAATGGGACGACGTTGTGCTCGGCGTCGAAGCCAACTACATGCACGGCAGATTCGGTGGCTCCGCGATCGGGTCGATGGGTCGGCAGATCACCTATAACAACGTCAACTACAGCGCGACCTACACCAGCAGTGCGGCCATTAACGTCAACGATATCGGGTCGGCGCGGCTTCGGGCAGGCTATGCATTTGGCAGTTTTCTGCCTTACGCCTTCATCGGCGCTTCCCTCGGACAGGCTGACATCGTCCGCACCGCTACCATCACCGGAACGCAGGGCGGCAGCACGGTCATGCCCTTGTCCGCCACCAGAGTGCAGAACGGGCACTTCATCTACGGATACGCGGGCGGTCTCGGCATGGACATGATGCTGTATCGCGGCCTGTTTCTGCGCGCCGAATGGGAGTACCTGAAGTTCGCGGCACCGGTCGACACCAGCGTCTCCACCGTGCGCGCCGGCCTCGGCTACAAATTCTAAGCGGGCATTGATACAAGCCCGACGGCAGACGCGAGGGCCCTCTTCGCATGAAGATCTACGGCGATCTCAATTCCGGCAACTGCCTGAAGGTGAAGTGGACCTGCGATCGGCTGGGGCTGCCCTATGACTGGATCGCCGTCGATACGATGAAGGGCGAGTCCCGGACGCCGGCGTTTCTGGCGCTGAACCCGGCCGGGCAGGTTCCGGTGGTCGGCTTCGACGATGGCCGCACGCTGGCGCAGTCCAATGCCATCATTCGCTATCTGGCCCGCGGCAGCGATCTGATCCCGACTGATCCGTGGCTCGCGGCCAAGATGGACGAGTGGCTGTTCTGGGAGCAGTACAGCCATGAGCCGTATATCGCGGTGTGCCGATTCCAGATGGTCTATCTCGGTATGCCGGCCGACGAACTCGACCCGGACAGGGTACGCCGCGGGCACGTGGCGCTGAAGCGGATGGAGCAGCATCTGGCGGCGTCCGCCGTTCTCGTCGGCGATCGGCTGTCGCTCGCCGACGTGGCGCTGCTGGCGTATACGCGGATGGCCGAGCAGGGCGGCTTCGCACTGCAGGACTATCCGGCCGTTCGGGACTGGATCGGCCGCGCCGAGGCCGGCCTCGGCCTGCCTGCGTTCGCCCCCGCGACCTGATCGCCTCGATGAGTGCCGATCCCGCCGTCGCCATTCGTTCGGCCCGCCGCGCGGATGTGTTTGCGATCGTCGCGATGCTCGCCGACGATCATCTGGGCGCGGGGCGCGAGCGGCTCGAAGACCCGCTGCCGGACTCCTACTACGCGGCGTTCGACGCGCTGCAACGGTCGCCGCAGATCCGGATGGTGGTGGCGGAAGATCGCGACGGCCGCGTGGTCGGCTGCCTGCAGCTCGCGGTACTGCCCGGCCTCAGTTCGCAAGGCGCCTCGCGGGCGATCATCGAGGATGTGCGCGTCGCCCGCGACTGCCGCAGCCGCGGCATCGGCGAGGTGCTGGTGCGCTGGGCGATCGGGCAGGCGCGCGACCAGGGCTGCCGGCTCGCCGAATTATTCACCCATCAGAGCCGCGTCGACGCCCAGCGGTTCTATGCCCGGCTCGGCTTTCAGCCGTCCCATGTCGGGATGACGATGCGGTTTTGAATCGATTGTTCCACAATACCATCATACCCAGGTATTGCTACTGAGTGGCAGTTTAACGCAGCAGTAAGCCGGTCGATCAGAATCTGTGCGGTAGAAGACGCGTCGTTGTCTCAGGGGGAAAACCCGTCTGAGACCGTCATTCAGGCGGAATCAACCAGGAGCGCACGACCGATGGCTCGGCCGCAGGTGAAGCCGACGGGTATCGAATGCCCGTTCGACGAAGATGAGTTGATCGTATCCAAGACCGACCTCAAGGGACATATTACTTACGCCAACGACGTGTTCGTCCGGCTGGCAAAATTCCCCCGCTCGGAAGTAATCGGCGCGCCGCATTCGCTGGTGCGCCACCCGGACATGCCGCGCTCGATCTTCAAGCTGCTGTGGGACACCATCCAGGCCAAGAAGGAGATCTTCGCCTATGTGGTGAACATGGCGCGCGACGGCGATCACTACTGGGTGTTCGCCCACGTCACGCCGACGCTCGACGCCAACCGCAACGTCACCGGCTTCCATTCCAACCGCCGCAAACCCGATCGCGAACAGGTCACCCGAATCGAGGCGCTGTATCGCCAGTTGCGCGACGAGGAGAACCGGCATCGCAACGCCAAGGACGGCATGTTGGCGGGCTATGCGTTGCTGATGAGCACGATCAAAGAGCGGGGAGTGGAGTACGATGAATTCATCTTCTCTGTCTAAGGCGATCGTCGCCCTCGTCGCCGCCGCGGTGGTGATGGTGGGGCTGAGCGCCATCGGCATGGTGATCGGGTCGCTCGGCTATGTCGTCGAGTTGGTTGCGATGGGCATCGGCCTTTCTTTGCTCGGCTACGCGGTGTGGCTGCTGCGCCGAACCTCCGCGGCGATGAACGAGATCGCCGCGGTTTGCGTCGAGGCCGCGCACGGCAATCTGGAGGCGCGTGTCCAGGGCCGCCGCGACGGGGGCGAGATCGGGCGGGCGCAGGCCGAGGTCAACAACATGCTCGACATCGTCGACGCCTTCGTTCGCGAGGCGTCGGCGTCGATGGAGTATGTCAGCCAGGGCAAGACCTTCCGCAAGGTGCTGACCCGCGGCCTGCCGGGCTCGTTCAAGAACGCCTCGGTGGTGATCAACAGCGCTTCCGACTCGATGGACCGCCGGGTGCGCGAGGTGGCCAAGGAAGCGCAGTGCTTCGCGGCCGGCATGGACGACGTCGCAGGACTGCTGACGACGGCTTCCACCGGGTTGAAGTCCGATGCCGGTGCGATGGCCGAGGCGGCCGAGGAAACCAGTCGTCAATCGGTCAGCGTAGCGTCGGGCGCCGAGCAGGCCTCGGCGAACGTGCAGACGGTGGCCAGCGCGGCGGAACAGCTCACCGCGTCGATCGCCGAGATCTCGCGGCAGATCCAGCATTCCACCACCAGCACCCATCAGGCGGTGGACGAGGCGGCCCAGACCACCGACAAGATCAGGCGCCTCGCCGACGCGGCGCAGCGGATCGGCGACGTCGTCAAGCTGATCAACGCGGTCGCGGCGCAGACCAATCTGCTGGCGCTCAACGCCACGATCGAGGCGGCACGCGCCGGCGAGTCCGGCCGCGGCTTCGCGGTGGTGGCGGCGGAAGTGAAGGCGCTCGCCAGCCAGACCGCCAAGGCCACCGAAGAGATCACCGCGCGGATCGGCGAGATGCAGTCGATCACCGAGGAATCGGTCGGGGCCGTCGAGGCGATCAGCCGGCGGATCAGCGAGATCAACGAAGTCAGCACTTCGATCGCCTCCGCGGTCGAGCAGCAGGGCGCGGCGACGCGCGAGATCGCCAGCAACGTGCAGCAGGCTTCGTCCGGCACCGCGCTGGTGACGTCGAACGTCGTTGGTATCAGTCACGCCGCCGAAGACACCGGCAAGATCGCGATGCGGGTCAACGGCGTCTCCGGCGAGATCGCCGGCCAGGTCGATAAGTTGCGCGCCGAGGTGCACAGATTCGTCGCCAAGGTCGCCTGAGCCGGAGCGCGGACATCGCGCGGCCGATCTGATGCGGCGCCGGCGGGACACGTCGGCGTCGCTGTTGGTCGTGGTCGACCGTCATCGCCGCGTCACGGCCCGGCGGAACGGAACCCGGCGGTTCCGAAAGTCGTAGTTGTCCGTGATCTTCCGGATCGCGAAGTTCCTTGACATTGGAAGCCAAAGGACTATCCCCAGCGACGGGAAACCTCTCCCCACCGAGAGGCAGCTATCTGGAAGGATAGATGATGACTGCTACGAAGCCCGCATTGCGGCCCACGACGCCTAATTTCTCTTCCGGCCCCTGCGCCAAGCGCCCCGGCTGGTCTCCCGAAAATCTCAAGGACGCCCCGCTCGGCCGCTCGCATCGCGCGAAGGTCGGCAAGGCCAAGCTCAAGCTCGCGATCGACCTGACCCGCGAAGTCTTGGAAGTGCCGGCCGACTACAAGATCGGCATCGTTCCGGCGTCCGACACCGGCGCCGTCGAAATGGCGCTGTGGTCGCTGCTCGGGCCGCGCCCGGTCACCACGCTGGCCTGGGAATCGTTCGGCGACGGCTGGGTCGGCGACGTCACCAAGGAGCTGAAGCTCCCCAACGTCACCAAGCTCAAGGCTGGTTACGGCGAAATTCCCGACCTCACCAAGGTCGATTGCAACACCGACGTCGTCTTCACCTGGAACGGCACCACCTCGGGCGTCCGCGTCCCGAACGCCGACTGGATCAAGGCCGATCGTGAAGGTCTGACCATCTGCGACGCCACCTCGGCTGCGTTCGCGCAAGCCCTGGACTGGGCCAAGCTCGATGTCGTCACCTTCTCCTGGCAGAAGGCGCTCGGCGGCGAAGCCGCGCACGGCATGCTGATCCTCAGCCCGCGCGCCGTGGCCCGTCTCGAGAGCTACACCCCGACCTGGCCGATGCCGAAGATCTTCCGCCTCACCAAGGGCGGCAAGCTGATCGAGGGTATCTTCCAGGGCGAGACCATCAACACCCCGTCGATGCTGTGCGTCGAGGACTACATCGACGCGCTCGAGTGGGCGAAGTCGGTGGGCGGCCTCAAGGGTCTGATCGCCCGGGCCGACGCCAACACCAAGGTGCTGACCGACTGGCAGGCGAAGGCCAAGTGGGCCGACTTCCTGGCGGCCGATCCGGCGATCCGCTCCAACACCTCGGTCTGCCTCAAGGTGGTGGATCCCGCGATCACCGCGCTGTCTCCGGAAGCCCAGGCCGACTTCGCCAAGAAGCTGGTCGCGGTGGTCGAGAAGGAAGGCGCCGGCTACGATCTCGGCGCCTATCGCGATGCCCCGGCGGGCTTGCGGATCTGGTGCGGCGCCACGGTGGAAACCGCCGATGTCGCCACCCTGACGCAGTGGCTCGACTACGCGTTCGAGACCACCAAGGCCGGCCTCGCGCAAGCCGCTTGAGCCTTTCACCTCTCCCCGCTTGCGGGGAGAGGTCGACCCGGCGGAGCGCAGCGTAGCTGGGTCGGGTGAGGGGGCGCTTCCGCACATCGCGGATTCAGTAGCCCCTCACCCCAACCCTCTCCCCGCAAGAGCGGGGCGAGGGAGCGCGCCGCGACTCGTTGGACCGCTTCCCCTATTCAAGATTCATCAGGATCACATCCCATGACCGCTCCCAAAGTCCTCATTTCCGACGCGCTGTCGGAAGCCGCCGTGCAGATCTTCAAGGATCGCGGCATCGACGTCGATTTCCAGCCGAACCTCGGCAAGGACAAAGACAAGCTGGCCGAGATCATCGGCAATTACGACGGCCTCGCGATCCGCTCGGCCACCAAGGCGACCGCGAAGATCCTGGAGAAGGCCAACCGGCTCAAGGTGATCGGCCGCGCCGGCATCGGCGTCGACAACGTCGAGATTCCCGCGGCGACCGCCAAGGGCATCATCGTGATGAACACCCCGTTCGGCAATTCGATCACCACCGCCGAGCACGCCATCACCATGATGCTGTCGCTGGCGCGTGAGATCCCCGCCGCCGACGCCTCGACTCAGGCCGGCAAGTGGGAAAAGAACCGCTTCATGGGCGTCGAGATCACCGCCAAGACCCTCGGCGTGATCGGCTGCGGCAACATCGGCTCGATCGTCGCCGACCGCGCCCTCGGCCTGAAGATGAAGGTGATCGCGTTCGATCCGTTCCTGTCGCCGGAGCGCGCCAAGGACATCGGCGTCGAGAAGGTCGAGCTCGAGGACATCTTCAAGCGCGCCGACTTCATCACGCTGCACACCCCGCTCACCGACAAGACCAAGAACATCATCGACGCGGCTGCGATCGCCAAGATGAAGAAGGGCGTCCGCATCATCAATTGCGCCCGCGGCGGTCTGGTCGACGAGAATGCCCTCGCCGAAGCCCTGAAGTCCGGTCAGGTCGCCGGTGCGGCGTTCGACGTGTTCTCCGAAGAGCCGGCCACCAAGAACGTGCTGTTCGGTCTGCCCAACGTGATCTGCACCCCGCATCTCGGCGCCTCGACCACCGAAGCGCAGGAGAACGTCGCGCTGCAGGTCGCCGAGCAGATGAGCGACTATCTGCTGACCGGCGCGATCACCAACGCGATCAACTTCCCGTCGATCACCGCCGAAGAAGCGCCGAAGCTGAAGCCGTTCATCGAGCTGGCCGAGAAACTCGGCTCGTTCGCCGGCCAGCTCACCGAGACCGGCATCACCAAGGTTACCATCACCTATGAGGGCCAGGTCGCCGAGATGAAGATCAAGGCGCTGACCTCGGCGGTGCTGTCGGGCCTGCTGCGGCCGATGCTGGGCGACATCAACGTCGTCTCGGCGCCGGTGATCGCCAAGGAGCGCGGCATGGTGGTGGACGAAGTCGTCCGCGCCGCCGAGAGCGACTACGAAAGCCTGATCACCCTGACCGTCACCACCGAGCGGCAGGAGCGTTCGGTGTCCGGCACGGTCTATGCCGACGGCAAGCCGCGCCTGGTCGACATCAAGGGCATCCGCGTCGACGCCGAGTTCGGCGCCTCGATGATCTACGTCACCAACGAGGACAAGCCGGGCTTCATCGGCAAGTTCGCCAGCCTGCTCGGCGACGCCAAGGTCAATATCGCGACCTTCAACCTCGGCCGCCACAGCCAGGGCGGCGACGCCATCGCGCTGGTCGAAATCGACGGCCCGGCCCCGGCGGAGGTGCTCGAGAAGGTTCAGGCGCTGCCGCCGGTCAAGCAGGTCAAGGCCCTGACCTTCTGATCATCAAATATCACCCGGCGGAATTCCGGCAGGCTTGCTGCCGGGAGGCGCCGGGGCGATGAGCGCTTTCGAGCGATTGAACCCTCCCCCTCCGGGGGAGGGTTTTGATTTTCGGCGCCCCCCCGGCAAGTACACGATTTCGGTAATTGCGTGCACTGCGGTAATAGTCCGGGAACACTTTCCTCGTAGTTGTACTGGCGCATGGTTCTCGCATGCGGTGTTACCTCCCGGGGAGACTGTTCGTGAAATTCAGCAATCTTCGTATCACGCCTAAGCTCGGCCTCCTGGTCGCTGGTACCCTAATCGGCCTGTGCCTGGCCGGTATCCTCGCCGGCGTGATGATGCAGCGCGAGATGCACAATGCGCGGTTCGAGCAGGTCAAGGCGGTCACCGAAATGGGCCGCAATCTCGCGGTCGGCCTGCAGAAGAAGGTCGATGCCGGCGAGCTGACCAAGGAGGCCGCCCAGGCCCAGTTCGCCAGCGCCGCCGCGATGGCGACCTACGACAACGGCCAGGGCTATCTGTTCGCCTACACCATGGACGGCGTGACCATCGCCACCCCGGACAAGAAGGCGATCGGGACCAACCGGATGAACACCCCGACCGGCGACCGTTACCTGGTGCGCGAGCTGCGCGACGGCGTCGCCGCCAAAGGCGACGTCACGCTGTACTACGACTTCCGCCGCCCCGGCACCGAGGAGAACGTCCGCAAGGTGTCGTACGGTCTGGCGATCCCCGGCTGGAACATGTTCGTCGGCACCGGCGCCTATCTGGACGACATCGATGCCAAGCTGAAGCCGATCTTCTGGACTCTCGGCGGCGCGATCTTCGCGATCGCGATCGTCGCCGGTCTGTTCGCCGTGATGATCGCCCGCAGCATCACCCGCCCGCTCGGTCGGCTCGGCGCCCGGATGGCCTCGCTCGCCGACGGCCAGTTGGAGCAGCCGATTCCCGGCATCGAGCGCGGCGACGAAGTCGGCGAGATGGCCAAGACCGTGCAGGTGTTCAAGGACAACGCGCTGCGCATCCGCGACCTCGAACGGGCCGAGGAGGCCGTCAAGGAGCGCGCCGAAGCCGAACGCCGCGCTGCGATGGAGCGGCTCGCCGACGAGTTCGAACACAGCGTCAACGGCGTGGTGCAGTCGGTCGCCACCGCCACCGCCGGCATGCAGCAGACCGCGCAGTCGATGACCGCGACCGCCACCGACGCCAGCGCCCGCGCCGCGACGGTGTCGTCGGCGTCGGCCAACGCCTCCAACAATGTCGGCACGGTGGCGTCCGCCGCCGAAGAGCTGTCGGCATCGGTGACCGAGATTTCGCGCCAGGTCGAACAGTCCCGCGAGATCGCCGGCAAGGCGGTCGACGACGCCGCGCTCACCAACCAGACCGTCAAGCTGCTGGCGACCGGTGCCGAGAAGATCGGCGAGGTGGTGCAACTGATCCACTCGATCGCGTCGCAGACCAATCTCTTGGCGCTCAACGCCACCATCGAAGCCGCCCGCGCCGGCGAATCCGGCCGCGGCTTCGCGGTGGTGGCCAGCGAAGTGAAGGCGCTGGCCAGCCAGACCGCCAAGGCGACCGAGGAGATCTCGGCGCAGGTCGCGGCGATGCAATCCTCCACCAACGATGCGGTGCAGTCGATCGGCGGCATCACCGCGACGATTGCGCAAATGAGCGAGATCACCATGGCGATCTCGACCGCGGTGGAGCAGCAGGGCGCCGCAACCCGCGAGATCGCCCGCAACATCCAGTCGGTGGCGGCCGGTTCGAGCGAGATCAGCACGCATATCGGCGGTGTCACCGAAGCGGCGACCGCCACCGGCTCGGCTGCCGGCCAGGTGCTGGCGAATGCCCGTGAACTCGACGCCCAGTCCGGCGAGCTGCGCCGTGCGGTCGACGACTTCCTCGGCAAGGTCCGCGCCGCCTGAGCCGCCGGCCGCTTCGGCTGATCACATAGCCCCGGGCAGATCCGACGGTCTGCCCGGGGCTATGCGTTTGTATCTGTGAAGAGCGCGCTCATCGACCGAGCGCCTTCGGAGCGCGGCGCTCATTCCAACAAGCAGGCCGGCGTCCGACCCTCGGGTTCCTACTGGGGAACTTATAAACTGATTGGAGACTCTGTGGCCGTAACACTCCCTGCACATCGTTCTGAATGCGCGGGAGTCCTTTGCTGTGAAGTTCACCAATCTGCGGATCACGCCGAAGCTCGGGATCCTGGTCGCCGTCGCAATGCTCGGCCTCCTGGCGTCCGGTCTGTTCGCCGCGTCGATGCTGCAGCGGGAAATGCGCAACGAGCGGTTCGAGCAGACCAAGGCGCTGGTCGAGACCGCGCTGAACATGGCGATCGGGCTGCAGAAGCAGGTTGCGGCCGGCAAGCTCACCAAGGAGCAGGCGATCGCCGAGTTCCAGCAGCGCAGTCAGAACATGACCTACGACGGTGCCAACGGTTACTTCTTCGCCTATAAGATGGACGGCACCACCGTGCTGATGGCCGATCCGAAGATGATCGGCACCAACCGTATCGACGTCGAGACCGCCGGTCGCAAGATCGTCCGTGAGCTGCGCGACGGCGTCGCCGCCAAGGGCGACGTGACGCTGATCTACGAATTCATGAAGCCGGGCAGCACCGAACTGCTGCGCAAAATCTCCTACGCGGCCGCGATTCCCGGTTGGGATATGTTCGTCGGCACCGGCGTGTATTTGCAGGACATCAACGCCAAGCTGCAGCCGATCCTGACCTGGCTCGGTATCGTCACTGTCGGCATCGGCGTGGTCTGTGCCCTGGTCGCCTGGCTGATCAGCCGCAGCATCACCCAGCCGCTCGGCGCGCTCGGCACCCGGATGACGGCGCTGGCGGACGGCCAGCTCGACGCGCCGATCCCGGGCGTCGATCGCCGCGACGAAATCGGCGAGATGGCCAAGACCGTGCAGGTGTTCAAGGACAACGCGATCCGCATCCGCGGCCTCGAGCAGCAGGAGCAGGAAGCGCAGCGCCGCGCCGCGGCCGAGCGCAGCGCACTGATGCAGAGCATTGCCGACGATTTCGAGCGCAGCCTTCATGGCGTGGTACGCAACGTCGCTGACGCCACCCGGCAGATGCAAACGACCGCACAGTCGATGACCTCGACCGCGGCGGACGCCTCGACGCGTGCGGCGGCGGTCGGTGCCGCGTCCGATTCCGCATCCGAAATGGTCGGCACCGTGGCATCGGCCTCCGAGCAGCTCTCGAGTTCGGTGCAAGAAATCTCCCGTCAGGTCGATCAGTCGCGCTCGGTCGCCGGCAAGGCCGTGAGCGATGCCGAACAGACCAACGAGACGGTGATGCAGCTCTCGGTCGGCGCCGAGAAGATCGGCGAGGTGGTGCAGCTCATCCATTCGATCGCGTCGCAGACCAATCTGCTGGCTCTCAACGCCACTATCGAGGCGGCGCGGGCCGGCGAGTCCGGCCGCGGCTTCGCGGTGGTGGCGAGCGAGGTGAAGGCGCTGGCGAGCCAGACCGCGAAAGCGACCGAAGAGATTTCCGCGCAGGTCGCGGCGATGCAGTCCTCGACCGCGAGCGCGGTGGAGTCGATCGGGGGCATTACCGCGACGATCGGCGAGATCAACAAGATCACCGTGGCGATTGCGACGGCGGTCGAGCAGCAGGGCGCTGCAACCCAGGAGATCGCGCGAAACATCCAGTCGGTGGCGGCCGGCTCCAGCGAGATCAGCGAACATATCGGCGGCGTCAGTTCAGCCGCTCAGGCGACCGGTGACGCGGCTTCAGACGTGCTGTCGCATGCCCGGGCGCTCGACAGCCAGTCGGGTGCGCTGCAATCGGCAGTCGACGACTTCCTGCGCAAGATCCGCGCCGCCTGATCGTGCGGCGGGCTTGAACCTTTTGGCCTCCAGCGCCGACAATTCTCTGCTGGGGGGGATGCGTGAAGGACGAGAGGCAGCGCATGCCCATGATGTTGCAAGGCACCGTCGCTTTCGAACCTGAATTCGTCGGCAATCTGGCGTGGCTGACGCGCGCGCTGATCGCCCGCGACATCGATCCGGACGGGGTCAGCATCGCCAAGGATCTGGCCGGCGCAGGCGCGATGCCGCGCGCAGCAAGCCTGCGCTACGTCTACACGGTCTCGACCGGCGATGGTGATTTCGTCGTGATCGAAACCTCTGATGCGCTGTTTCTCGAACAGTTTCTGGGCCGCCTCGAATCCGCCGACGACACCCCGCCGGCGCTGCCGCCGAAAGGCGTGTTCGCGCGGCTGACGCGCTGGATGTCGCCGCCGGCCTGAGGGCGACTGGCGCTGCTCCGAGTGCCGAAGCGGCGCCTCCCATCGCAAAAGTCATTCCGGGGCGCTCGCGTTAGCGAGCGAACCCGGAATCTGGAGATGTTGAAGTAACGCTTCGGATCATCACCGCGAGGTTCCGGGTTCACGCGCTGATGCGCGTGCCCCGGAACGACGCAGTGGTTATGTCGGCTGTGACGCTTACTTCGCCTTGAGGAAGTCGGCGACTTCGAGCAGGATAAACTCGTTGTCGTCGGCCTTGTTCGGTTCGCGGCTGGTCGAGAACGGCAGGTTGTTGTCGTTGCCGACGATGATGTGGCGGTCGTCGACCTTGTCGACGTTCTCGATCGTGAAGAACGGGAACGCCAGTACGCCGTCGGTCAGCGGCTTCTTCGCCTTCTTGTCCGGATCGCGGATCTTCATCAGGTCGATGAAGCCGATCTTCTTCACCGGCTTGCCGGCGTTCGCCTCGGTCAGCTCGATCTTGTAGACCCGCTTGAACTTGGCGAGATCGGCGAAGCAGTCGGTGCCCGGCTTGCCTTCGGGGCAGGCCTTGTCCTTGGTGCCTTCGCCGTTATCACGCTCGATGACGAGGCCGTGGCTGTCGTCGATCATGTTGAAGTCGCCGATCGCGTTGCCGTTCTGCTCGAACACGTAGCTCCAGGAGCGGCCGGTGAACTTCTTCTGCGCGACGTCGAATTCGAGGATCCGCGCGGCTTCCTTGCCGTCGACCTTCTCCCAGTCCTTCTTGTCGGCGTCCCACAGCGGGCCTTCGAGCAGGCCGTACAGGTACTTGCCGTCCTTGGAGGCGGCGAAGCCTTCATAGCCCTTGGAGCGCTTCAGGTTGACGGCGGCGTTGTAGCTGGCGCCGGGCGCGCCGGGCGACTGCACCGACCAATGATCCGGCGACTTCACCGGCTTGCCGTCCGCGGTGGTCTCGTACACGCCGAGCACCTTGCCGGCCATGTCGGCCTCGATCAAATGCGGGCCGAATTCCTCGCCGATCCAGATGCGGTCGCCGATGATCTGAAAGCCCTCGGGGTCGAAGTCGGCACCGGTCAGGTAGCGCTTGTCGGTGTTCTCGTGAACGATCCGGAACGGCACCTTCTTGTCGGGATCGTGCAGGAACACGGTGGCGACGCGGTCGACCTTGCCGCCGGCCCAGTCGATCTTGAGATGGCTGAGAAACAGCATGGTGTCGGCCGAATTGTAGCGCGAGCCGAAGCCGTTGTCGGTCAGCACCCAGAAGCTGCCGTCATCCATCTTCTTGATGCCGGAGTGGCCCTGCAGCGGTTGGCCCTTGAACGGCAGCGACACGCCGGTCGGTCGGCCGTTGGACTTGCCCTCGATGCTGCCGAGCGCTTCGATGCGCTTGCCGGTGGTGTACTTGCCCGACGTCTTCAGATCGTCCGGGGCGTCCTGCGGCGCGTCGATGAACGACGCCGCCGGCAGCATCGCGTGACCGGCGAGGGTCGCGGGGAATTCGCCTTCGGATTGCGCCAGCGCGGCGGACGTCGCCAGCGCAAAGACCGCGACCGAACCGAGCAGTAGTTTTCGCATGAAACAGCCTCCTGTGATGGAAAGCGGTCTTGTGGCCGCGCGAGGTCACAGTGGCCTGACGGATCGATGAAGCAGCGATGACTGTCGGGGATTTGCGAGCGGGTCGACGCCGCGGCTTTGACAGTCGAGGGGCGTGAGCCTATTTAGAAGCGTTCTAAATTGAAAAGCAGTGCGATGAAGGCGTTTTCCGAGCTGACCGAACGCGAAATCCTGGCGGTGGCGATTGCCAGCGAGGAGGAGGACAGCCGGATCTATCTCGCCTTCGCCGAGGATCTGGCCGAGCGTTATCCGGATTCGGCGCGGGTGTTCACCGAGATGGCCCAGCAGGAAAAGGGCCACCGCCACATGCTGCTGCGGATGTACGAGGAGCGGTTCGGTCCCAACCTGCCGCCGATCCGCCGCCAGGACGTCAAGGGCTTCATCCGCCGCCGCCCGATCTGGCTGACTCGCAACCTGCCGCTCGATCGCATCCGCAAAGAGGCCGAGACGATGGAGTTCGAGGCGCAGCGCTTCTACGAGCGCGCCGCCGAACGCGCCACCGACGTCCACATCCGCAAGCTGCTCACCGATCTCGCCGAGTTCGAAAAGCGCCACGAGCAGCGCGCGGTGCAGCTCACCGACAAGATTCTCACCCCCGATGCCCGCAGCGCCGAGGACCACGCGGCGCGGCGGATGTTCGTGCTGCAATATGTTCAGCCCGGTCTGGCCGGCCTGATGGACGGCTCGGTGTCGACGCTGGCGCCGCTGTTCGCCGCCGCCTTCGCCACCCACCAGAACTGGCCGACCTTCCTGGTCGGTCTTGCCGCCTCGATCGGCGCCGGGATCTCGATGGGGTTCGCCGAAGCGCTGTCCGACGACGGCTCGATGACCGGTCGCGGCTCGCCCTGGCTGCGCGGCAGCATCTGCGGATTGATGACCACGCTCGGCGGCCTCGGCCACACGCTGCCGTATCTCGTCCCCGATAGCTGGGCCAACGCGTTCTGGATCGCGACCGGCATCGCCGCGCTGGTGGTGTTCGTCGAATTGTGGGTGATCGCCTACGTCCGCGCCCGCTACATGGACACGCCGTTCCTGCACGCGGTGTTCCAGATCGTGCTGGGCGGCGTCATCGTGCTCGGCGTCGGCATCCTGATCGGCGGCGCGTAGTCGAGCTGCTACCTGCGGTCTTGGACCTAAGTCGTGGTCTGAACCCCGGCTTTCCTCGTAGCCGCACGAGGCGTTTGCTTAAGCAATTCCAAACAGCCGGCGATCAGTCTGAGGCTCTCCCAGGAGTTCCTCATGTCGTTCTCGTTCAAGTCCATCCGCAAAATTCAGGTCAAGATCGCATTGGTCGCCGGCCTCTGCCTGACCGGCGCCAGCCTGATCCTGATCGGCTACAGCGTGCTGTCGGCGCAAAGCACCCATCGCTACGTTGCCGCCGAAGTGATGAAGCTGGTCGATCAGCAGACCAAGGAAAGCCTGCTCAATCGTGCCAATTCCGAAGCCGCGGTGATCAAGGCCGAACTCGACCTCGGACTCGATTCCGCGCGGAACATGGCGCACGCGTTCGAAGTGCTGGCCGATCCCAACAACGCCGGCACCACCGACGGCAACCGCCGGCTTCAGCTCAACGCGGTGCTCAAGAACACGCTGGAGCAGAACCCGGGCTTCAACGGCACTTACTCGGCCTGGGAGCCGAACGCTCTCGACGGCAACGACGTCGCGTTCAAGGGCCGCCAGACCATGGGGTCGGACAACACCGGCCGCTTCCTTCCCTACTGGACCCGCAGCGCCAGCGGCTCGATCGCGCTGCAGCCGCTGGTCGAATACGACAGCCAGGAACGGCATCCGAACGGTCTGGTGAAGGGCGCCTGGTTCATCAATCCGAAGGCGACCGGCAAGGAGAACATCCTCGGGCCGCTGCCCTACATCGTGCAAGGCAAGGCGGTGTTCCTGGCCACCATGTCGGTGCCGATCAAGATCGACGGCAAGTTCGTCGGCGTTGCCGGCGCCGACTACAATCTCGACTTCGTGCAGAAGCTCGCCGCCCAGGCCAACCGCTCGCTGTTCGGCGGCAAGGGCAAGGTCGCGATCCTCAATGACACCGGCCTGATCGTCGCCAACAGCGCCAATCCGGAATCGATCGGCAAGGCGGCGTCGAACGCCGATCCGCGCTGGTCGGAGAGCCAGGCGATCGTCAAGGACGGCAAGGGAGTGGTGCTCGACGATCCGAAGTGGGAGAACGTCGAGATCTACTCGCCGATCTCCGTGGGGCGCACCGGGACGCCGTGGTCGGTGCTGATCTCGGTGCCGCGCAGCGTGGTGCTGGCCTCGGCCCATGAACTCGACACCGCGCTGAACGACCGCGCCAACTCGGCGATGTTCTGGCAGCTCGGCACTGGCATCCTGGTGGTGGTGCTCGCCATCACGGTGATCGCTTTCGCGGCCCGCAGCATCGCCCGGCCGATCGGCGACTGCGCCACTTTCGCCGACGGCATCGCCAAGGGCGAGCTCGACCAGAAGCTGGCGATCGAACAGGCCGACGAGGTCGGCGTGCTCGCATCCTCGCTGCGCACCATGCAGGGCGAGCTCAAGCGCAGTATCGCGCAGCGTGCGGAGGATCAGGCCAGCGCCGATCTGGCGCGCCGGCGCGACATGAACGACATGGCCGACAAGTTCGAATCCGCGGTCGGCAAGATCGTCGAAACGGTGTCGTCCGCTTCGACCGAACTCGAAGTCTCGGCCGGCAAACTGACGTCCACCGCCGAACGTTCGCAGCAATTGACCTCGATGGTCGCCTCGGCGTCCGAAGAGGCCTCGTCGAACGTGCAGTCCGTCGCCACCGCCACCGAGGAGATGTCGGCGTCGGTCGACGAGATCAGCCGGCAGGTGCAGGAGTCGTCGCGGATCGCGTCCGAAGCCGTGCATCAGGCCCAGACCACCAACGATCGGGTCGGCGAGCTCGCCAGGGCCGCGACGCGGATCGGCGACGTGGTCGAGCTGATCAACACCATCGCCGGCCAGACCAACCTGTTGGCGCTGAACGCCACGATCGAGGCGGCGCGCGCCGGCGAGGCCGGCCGCGGCTTCGCCGTGGTGGCCGCCGAGGTCAAGCAGCTCGCCGAACAGACGGCCAAGGCCACCGGCGAGATCAGCGCCCAGATCAGCGGCATCCAGTCGGCCACCGGCGAGTCGGTGACGGCGATCAAGGAGATCACCGACACCATCGGGCACATCTCGGAGATCGCCGCCTCGATCGCCTCGGCGGTCGAGCAGCAGGGCGCCGCCACACGGGAGATTTCGCGCAACATCCAGCAGGCTTCGCGCGGCACCAACCAGGTCACCGGCAACATCTCCGACGTGCAACGCGGCGCCAGCGAGACCGGTAGTGCGTCGGCGCAGGTGCTGGCGGCGGCGCAATCGCTCGCCGGCGACAGCAATCTGCTCCGACGCGAAGTCGCCCGCTTCCTCGACACGATCCGCGCCGCCTGACCTGGCTGTCGTCAGTCGCGGTAGCGACCCCGGCGCCGCCGTCTCGCACGGCGGCGCCGCCGTATTTTGAGGGTGTAAGTAACAAGCGACAGGGCCTTCGTCTTTCGTCGCTGAGGACTCATACGTAGCCCGCGATTAACGAAGATTGATACGCGCACAGGTAGTATCGATCCGCCGCGATTGGCGTGATGCCCGGCGTTCAACGGCGAACCCCACCATCGAAATCGGACCCTGAGATTTCCCGCGGCCTGTTCCATGTCCGGAACAGGCGCGTGTCGCCGTCGCTCGTTTGAAATGCGCCAACCAGGAGCCAGCGATGTCTCTCAAGATCCGTGTATTGCTGCCGTTGATCGTTCTCGCGCTGGCGGCCACCGCCATAACGCTCGCCGGTTTCGAAGCCCGCGACGCGGTCGTCCGCCGCCACCAGTCCGAAGCCTTCGTCGAGGTCAATCGCATCTCGCAATTGTTGTTGAAGAGCGCCGGCCGTTGGGCTCTGGAGCGTGGCCTCAGCAACGCGGCGCTCAACGGACCGGAGCCCGCGGACCCGGAGCGCCGCGCCGACATCGCCAAGGCGCGGCATTCCGGCGACACCGCCTTTGTGGAAGCGCTGCGGCTGATCGGCGAGGTGCCGCAGATGAAGGCCGGTGCCGTTGCGATCGCCGAGGCTCAGCGCACGCAGCAGGACCATGTCGCCCTGCGCCGGCGTGTGGATGAGGCGATCGCCAAGCCGGCGTCCGCACGCGATCCGGCGGTGGTGAGCGGAACCTTCGGCATCATCACCCGCGCCATTGATGCGGCCGGCACGTCGCTGCGCAGCACGCTGGAGACGCTGACCGATCCGCCGTCGGTGGCGCTGGCGCAGATGATCCGGCTCCGGCACCTGGCGGCGATAATGGCCGAGAATGCCGGGCGCGAGCGCGCCTATCTTGGTGCCAAAATCAGCGCGCGGTCCAAGTTCACGGCCGCGGAGATCGGTGAGATCTCTGCGTTCCGCGGACAGATCGATCTGGCCTGGCCGATGATCGCCGCATTGAAGCAGCGCAGCGACGCCCCGGCCGGGGTGATCGACGCGATCCGGGGCGTCGAAACTGATTACTTCGGAACCTATGTGCAGGTTCGCAGCAGCGTGCTCGCTGCCGGCGACAGCGGCGCCTATCCGCTCGGCGGCAGCGACTACATCGCGCGCGCCACCGACGGCGTCGAGACCATCCTCAAGCTCGCCGGCGCGATCGGCCGGGCGGCCGATGCCGAAGCTGCCGCGGATTCCGCCCGCAGCAGTTCGCGGCTGATCCAGGCGCTGGCCGCGCTCGGCGCCGCCGGCGCACTGGTGGTGATCAGCTTGTGGATCACCTTCCGCCGCGTGCTGCGCCCGCTCGCCGAACTCGGCGGCGCGCTGCACAAGCTGGCGCAGGGGCAGCTCGATCTGACCCTGCCGGGGCTCGACCGCAAGGACGAGATCGGCGACATGGCGAAGGCGATCGAGGATCTCAAGGTCCACGCCGCAGCCAAGGCCCGGGAGGAGGCCGATGCCCGCATCCGCCAGGACGCGATCGTCGCTGCGCAGCGCCGCGCCGACATGCACAAGCTCGCCGACGATTTCGAAGGTGCGATCGGCGAGATCATCGAGGCGGTGTCGTCCGCCGCGACGGAGCTGGAAGCCTCCGCCGGGACGCTGAACGCCAATGCCGAGCGCGCCCAGCATCTCACCGTCACGGTCGCCGGCGCGTCGGAAGAAGCCTCCACCAACGTCCAGTCGGTGGCGTCCGCTTCAGAAGAGATGACCGCGTCGGTCGAAGAGATCAGCCGCCAGGTGCAGGCCTCCGCGAAGATCGCCTCCGACGCGGTGGAGCAGGCGGCTTATACGAACCATCGGGTCGAAGAATTATCACAGGCCGCGGCGCGGATCGGCGACGTCGTCGAACTGATCAACACCATCGCGCAGCAGACCAACCTACTGGCGCTCAACGCCACGATCGAGGCGGCGCGGGCCGGCGAGGCGGGCCGCGGCTTCGCCGTAGTGGCCGCCGAAGTGAAGGCGCTGGCCGAGCAGACCTCGAAGGCGACCGGCGAGATCGGTCAGCAGATCGCCAGCATCCAGTCGGCGACGCACGAGTCGGTCGAAGCCATCAAGGGAATCGGCGGCACCATCGAGAAGATGTCGGAGATCGCCTCGACCATCGCCTCGGCGGTGGAAGAGCAGGGCGCGGCGACGCGGGAGATTTCGCGCAACATCCAGCAGGCGGCCGAAGGCACCCACGCGGTGTCGTCGAACATCGTCGAAGTCGAGCACGGCGCCAGCGGCACCGGCGCTGCGGCCGGCGAGGTGCTGCATGCCGCGCAGTCGCTCGCCGGCGAGAGCAACCGGCTCAAGCTGGAAGTCGGCAAGCTGCTGCACACGGTGCGCGCGGCCTGACGGCTGCGCGTTTCGTCACCGGCGGGCGGCGATGAACACGCCGGCCACCACCATGGCGTAGCCGGCGAGGTGGAACAGCTCCGGCTTTTCGCCGAGCAGCACGATCGCCATCACCGAGCCGAACACCGGCATCAGATGCAGAAACGGCGCCGAGCGGTTCGGCCCGATCAGCGCCACGCCGCGGTTGAAGCACAGATACGCCAGCATCGACGGGAAGATCACCACATAGGCGAGGGTGACGGCCGTCAGCCAGTCGGCGCTCGGCCGCACGCCGCTGGCGTATTCCCAGGCCGCGAACGGCAGCAGCAGCAGCGCGCCGCCGCCGGTGGTCACCACGATCAGCGACAACGGATGCGTCGCCGGCCGCTTCGGCATCAGGGCCGAATACAGCCCGAACGCGCACAGCGCGCCGGCCACCATCAGGTCGCCGCGGTTGAGTTCGATCGCGGTCAGCGCCGCGAAGTCGCCGCGCAGGATGATGGTCAGCACGCCGAGCAGCGACAGCGCGATGCCGGCCGCCTGCATCCAGGTCAGCCGCACGCCGAACAGCAAGAGCGACCACAGCGCCACGAACAGCGGCCCGGAGGATTGCATCAGCAGCGCGTTGAGCGCCTGGGTGTATTGCAGTCCCCAATACGACAACGCGTTGTTGATCGCGAAGCCGGTCGCCGACAGCACGATCATCAGCTTCCAATGCGCCCGCAGCTTGCGCCAATCGTGCCGCAGATGCGGCCAGGCGAACGGCAGCAGCAGCACCATCGCGCCGACCCAGCGCGCGCAGCTCAGCGTCACCGGCGGCACGTGGCCGGCGACCGCGCGGCCGAGCACGATGTTGCCGGCCCAGAACAGCGAGGTCAGGCTGAGCAGCAGATAGGGCTGGTGGGCGAGCCAGCCGAAAGTGGAGCGGGACCAGGCGATCAAATCGAGAGCCGGCGCGAGGGAACCATTTCGGCTTTGGTGCCTCAATTCACGTCGGCGCAAAAGAGGCGCGCGGCGGATTGCTGGCATGCGCGGTGGAGCTTTGCGCCCCGAAGTGAGTTCCATGCGCTGCGGGGGTGCGAGCGTTGCTGCGGCGCGGCCTGCCGCGGCAGAGAATCGGCTACCACGTCGCCGGCGATCTGCGCATGCTGGCGTTGGAGATCGAACGGGGCGGACATGAAGATCGACGAACTGAACATCGAAGGGTTGACGGCGCTGGAGCGCGACGATCCCGGGCCGGTGGTGATGGTGAACCTGATGCGGTTTCACGAGCAGTCCGCCGACGGCGAGGGCACCGGCTGGGACGCCTATCTGCGCTACAGTTCGCAGAAGGTGGCGCTGATCAAGACCCACGGCGGCATGCTGCTGTGGAACGGCAACGCCAAGGGCCTGGCGCTCGGCGGCGGCGACCGGGCGGCCTGGGACTACGTTTCGCTGGTCTACTATCCCTCGGTCGAAGCCTTCGTGACGATGATGCAGTCCCCGGACTATCTCAGCCAGTGCGAGCCGCATCGCCGCAACGCCTGCGCCGACCATCTGATCATCTGCACCCGCGAAGCCTTCAGCAAGTTTCACATTCCCGCCAAGTGAGCCAGGAGAGACGGGCGTCCGCTCAGCTCGCTTTCGGCTTGCGCGCCGCGACGATGACGCCGGTCAGCACCAGGGCGTAGCCGACCGCGTGGTAGAGATGCGGCTGTTCGCCGAGAAACACGATCGCCATCGCCGAGCCGAACACCGGAATCAGATGGAAGAACGGCGCCGAACGGTTGGCGCCGATCAGCCGGACGCCGCGGTTGTAACAGAGATAGGCCAGGATCGATGGAAACACCGCGACATACAGCAGCGCGCCGACATTGGACCAGTCGAACGCCGGGAGCGGCCTGGTGGTCAGCTCCCAGATTTGAAGCGGGATCAGGAACAGCGCGCCGCAGCCGAAGGTGAAGGAGAGAAACGACAGCGCGTGCATCTGCGGGCGCTTCTGCGTCAGCGCGGTGTACAGCCCGAAGGTGGCGAGCGCCCCGATGAACAAAAGGTCGCCGAGGTTGAGTTCGATCGCGGCGAGTTCGGCGATATTGCCGTGCAGGATGATCACCACGACGCCGATCATCGAGGCGGCGATGCCGAGCGCCTGCGTCGCGGTCAGCCGCGCGCGCAGCACGATCAGTGCCCACAGCGCCACGAACAGCGGCGCGGTGGATTGCAGCAGCAGTACGTTGAGCGCCGTGGTGTATTGCAGGGCGGTGTATTGCAGGGTGTTGAAGGTCGAGATGCCGATGATCGACACCGTCACCATCAGCGGCAGATGGCGGCGGATCACCTTCCAGTCGGCGATCAGGTGCCGCCAGGCGAACGGCGCGACGATCATGAACGCGACGGCCCAGCGCAGGAACGACAGCGTCACCGGCGGAAAATGTCCGGCGACGGCGCGGCCGACAATGGCATTGCCGGCCCAGAACAGCGAGGTCAGGCTGAGCAGCAGATAGGGCTGGTCGGAGATCCAGCCGAAGCGGTGCGTTTCGGCAGGGGGCGTCGTGGTGGTCATCGGTCGGCTCGGTGGTTGAGGGCGGCGCACGCCACGCCGTGTCCGCACGAGCCGAACGCCGCCTCCCTTTGAGTTTGCGACAGCAATACGTGTTTTCGCGCCGATCACAAGCCGGCTGCACGCATTGCGCGCATGCGGGGGCGATTGGATGGCGCCTCAATCCGCCGCGATCGGGCGGGCCACGGCGCCGAGCGCGGTGACGGCGGCGTTCGGATCGAGTTCGATCTGTAGGCCGCGTTGGCCGCCATTCAGATACACCGTAGTCTCGGCGAGCGCGGCTTCGTCGATCGCCACCGGCACGCGTTTCTTCTGGCCGAACGGCGAGATGCCGCCGACATGATAGCCGGTCAGCCGCTCGGCATCGGCCGGCTTCATCATCTTGGCACTCTTGCCGCCGAGCGCGGCCGCCAGCTTCTTCATGCTGACTTCCTTGTCCGAGGCGATCACCGCGCACACCGGTTTGCCGTCGAGTTCGGCCATCAGCGTCTTCAGCATCCGCTTCGGCTCGACGCCCACTGCTGCCGCAGCCGCCAGCCCGATCGCCTCGGCGTTCGGGTCATAGTCGTAGCTGTGCAGCTTGAACGCGACGCCGAGCTTGTCGAGCATCTGGGTGGCGCGGGTGGATTTCGACATGGTGAGGACTCGGGGGAGTTAGCAGGACAGCGCGGAGAGGCCTCGCGCGCCGCGCGCACATTGTCACTGCACGCAAGCCGACGCAATGCAACGCCATCATGTCTCCTCACGCCGTCATTCCGGGGCGCTCGCGCCAGCGAGCGAACCCGGAATCTCGCGGCCATGGAGCACCGCGGGTCGGCCAGCACCTCCGGATTCCGGGTTCGCGCTGACGCGCGCCCCGGAATGACGGGTGTGTGGTGAAGACGCGCGCGGCTGCTGTTACTTCGTGCTGGCCACTAGCCGTCATTCCGGGGCACGCGCGTCAGCGCGTGAACCCGGAATCTCGCGGCTATGGAGCACCGCGGGTCGGCCAGCACCTCCGGATTCTAGGCTCGCTCGCTGGCCGCGAGCGCCCCGGAATGACGAGCGTGTGGTGACGACGCGCGCCGCGGCGAAAGCCTGTTACTCCGCATCCCATTTCGGCGAGAACGCCGGGGTGACGAAGCGCTGGTTCTTCGGCAGTTTGGCGATCACCGCCTTGTCGTCGAAGTCGAGCTTGATCTTCAGCGCGCCGAGATTGCTGCGCTGGCTGGCTTCGCTGCGCGCCTTCGGGATCGCCATCACGCCGTCCTGCTCCAGCAGCCAGGCCAGCGCCACCTGCGCCGCGGTGGCGCCGTGCTTGTCGGCGATCTGCTGCAATTCCGGATAGGACGCCAGCCGGCCCTGCGCCAGCGGCGCGTAGGCGGTGAGCGGAATGTGTTTGCTCTGCAGATAGGGCAGCAGCTTGGTCTGGCCGAGCAGCACGTGATACTCGACCTGGTTGCAGGCGATCGGCGCGCCGATCTCGTCCACCGCCTGCTTCATCAGCGCCACCGGGAAGTTGCAGACGCCGATCGCGCGGGCGCCGCCTTCGTCCTTGATCTTCAGCAGCGTCTCCAGCGCGGCGCCGAGATTCATCTCCGGTGCCGGCCAGTGGATCAGATAGAAGTCGACATAGTCGGTCTTCAGCTTGCGCAGGCTCTGGTCGAACGCCTTGCGGATCGCGTCGGGCGCGAGATTGGTCCACCACACCTTGGTGGTGAGATGGATCTGGTCGCGCGGCACGTCGGTGTCTTCCAGCGCGTCACCGACGAAATCCTCGTTGGCGTACATCTCGGCGGTGTCGATGTGGCGATAGCCGAGGCCGAGCGCGGTCAGCACCGCATCGTGGCAGTCCTTGCCCTGCAGCTTGAAAGTGCCGAGCCCGAGCTTGGGCACGTCGAGTCCCTGGGTCTTGATGCCGTCCATGTCGTCTCCTGGAGCGTCTTGGCGTGAATGCGACTCCAGCCCGCTTGAAGAACCGCGTCAAATCCCAAGGTGCGCCGAGCCGGTCCTGATTTGATCGGACGGCGCGACCGGTCGGCCTCGTCACCCGGAGGAAAGGCGCCCGGCGCCGGAGATAAGGTCAACGCATCGTGAATGCGAATGCCCGACATCTGCATTGGATTTTACCAATCAGAAGTGGTTGTGAAATACGATCCGCCACAACTGATGGGGGTAGTTGTTCCAGGAGCCGGTCGTCGGTTGTCGAGCCCGAGTCCCTGGGCGGCTCGTCGGTCCGTCGGTTCGAGGATTTCAAAGCAAGACGATTGGCCGCGACGACGTTGTCGCGGCGCCAAGAATTGCACGGAGCCGAGCGTGACCTATGGCGACCGCAAAGACCCGCGCGTGAAGTTCGAAGCCGCGCTCGATTCGGTGATGATCGGCGTCGATGGCACCTGGCATCGCGAATGCGCCATTGCCGACATCTCCCAGACCGGCGCGAAGCTGATTCTGAAGACCTCGATGGCCGGGCTCAACCTGCGCGAATTCTTCCTGGTGCTGACGCCGAACGGCAAGGCGTATCGGCGCTGCGAGCTGGTCCGGGTGGAGGGCGATACCATCGGGGTACGCTTCATCGCCGTCCACAAAGGTGCCAGACGGGCACCAGGTTTGCGGGCACACGTTTGAAGTCGTAGCGGTATCTTGTCCTGGGTCAGGGACGGCCGCTGCGCCGCAGCGTGCCGGGTGCTGCCCTCATCCCAGACGGCGGCGGATTTCAGAGGGGATACAATGTGTTGCAGTGGCGTAGCGTGGGCCTTTCGCTTGCGTCGTAGGCCGGCTTCCGATATCCGGTGCCGTGCCTCGCGTGCGAGCGGCCGCGGTCGCGATTGCCAGGGCGCGCGAGCCCGATCGGTCATCGTCGCCACCGGCGCGCCGCGATCGTGCTTCATCCGGTAGAGTGGCAGGGGAACCTTCTCGAAATGGCCAATGTCGTCGTGGTCGGCGCCCAGTGGGGCGACGAAGGCAAGGGAAAGATCGTCGATTGGCTCTCCGAGCAGGCGGACATCGTCGCCCGCTTCCAGGGCGGCCACAATGCCGGCCACACGCTGGTGATCAACGGCGAGACCTACAAGCTGGCGCTGCTGCCGTCGGGCGTGCTGCGGCCGTCGAAGCTCGGCGTGATCGGCAACGGCGTGGTGTTCGATCCGCAGGCGTTTCTCGACGAGGTCAAGAAGCTGCAGGGTCAGGGCGTTTCGATCTCGCCGGACAATCTGCGCATCGCCGAGAACGTCACGCTGATTCTGCCGCTGCACCGCGAGCTCGATTCGTTGCGCGAAAACGCCGCCAAGGCCGGTGCGATCGGCACCACCCAGCGCGGCATCGGCCCGGCCTATGAGGACAAGGTCGGTCGCCGCGCGATCCGGCTGATGGACCTCGCCGATCCGGACACGCTGCCGCAAAAGATCGACCGCCTGCTGGCGCACCACAACGCGCTGCGCCGCGGCTTCAATCTGCCGGAATTCGACGGCGCCGCGATCCTGAAAGACCTGATGGCGATGGCGCCGCAGCTTCTGCCTTACGCCGAGACGGTGTGGCGGCTGCTCGACATCAAGCGCCGCGAGGGCAAGCGTATCCTGTTCGAGGGCGCACAGGGCGCGCTGCTCGACGTCGACCACGGCACCTATCCTTACGTCACCTCGTCCAACACGGTGGCGGCGCAGGCGGCGACCGGCACCGGCATGGGCCCGGGTGCGGTCGGCTATGTGCTCGGCATCTGCAAGGCCTACACCACCCGCGTCGGCGCCGGCCCGTTCCCGACCGAGCTCCTCAACGAGATCGGCGAGGAGATCGGCCGCCGCGGCAAGGAGTTCGGCGTCAACACCGGGCGCAAGCGGCGCTGCGGCTGGTTCGACGCGGTGCTGGTGCGGCAGACGGTGCGGACCTGCGGCATCCATGGTCTGGCGCTGACCAAGCTCGACATTCTCGACGGCTTCGACAGCGTCGAGGTCTGTGTCGGCTATCGTCTCGACGGCAAGGAGATCGACCATCTGCCGGCCGGCGAGGGCGCCCAGGCCCGGGTCGAGCCGATCTACGAGACCATCGAAGGCTGGAAGGAGCCGACCGCGGGCGCCCGTTCGTGGGCCGAGCTGCCGGCGCAGGCGATCAAATACGTCCGCCGCATCGAGGAACTGGTCGGCTGTCCGGTGGCTTTGTTGTCCACCAGCCCGGAGCGCGAAGATACAATTCTGGTGCAGAATCCGTTCGAGGCTTAATAAGGTGTTACCGAAAGACATCGTAAATTGAGTCGAGATGGCTGATTACTATCCGCTGATCGCACGCGCTATTTCGAGCCTGGACCCGAGTGCTCCGGGCGAGCAGCGGCGTGCGATCTACGAACGCGCGCGTGCGGCGCTGATCGCCCAGTTGCGCGGCGTGCAGCCTCCGCTGACCGAATCGGAAATCACCCGCGAGCGTCTGGCGCTCGAAGAGGCGGTGCGCAAGGTCGAGTCCGAAGCCGCGCAGCGCGCCCGCGATGCCGCCCGCGCCGAGTTGAAGGGCCGCGGCCGTCCCGGCGATGCGCCGCGCCCGGGCGATGCGCTGCGTGCCTCCAGCCGGCCGCTCGGCCGTCCCGGTGATCCGCCGCCGCAGGTCAATCGCGGCGCCGCGCCGAATTCGATGCCGGAGCCGGAGTTGCCGTCGTCGGTGCGCCCGCGTGCGCCGGACGATGAGCCGATTTCGGAAGAGCCCGCCGAGCAGCGTCCGTCGCGCACCCTCCGGGTCGATCCGCCGCCGATTCCGCCGGAGCCGCCGCTGTCCGGCCGTGCTCCCGCCACGCCGCCGCGCCGCGGTGCGCCGCCGAACCAGCCGCCGCCGCCGGCCAATTCGCCCGGCCTGCGCGGCTTCCGCGACGTCACTGCCGATCTCGACGGCCTCGGCAACGCAGCGGCTCAGGCCAATCGAGCGGCGCGGAAGACCTACGCCAACGTCGCGCCGTCGCCGGAATTCGATCGGCTCGAGCCGACGATGGAGAACCGCTCCGATCCGGACGCGCCCTACGCCTACGACGAATCGATCGACGAAGCCGCGCGCTATGCGCCGCCGCCGGCCGGGATGCGGCCGCCGGCCGAGCCCAAGCGCAAGCCGGCCCGCGCGCCATGGAAATTCCCGGTCCGCAGTGCGCTGGTGATCGGTGTAGTGGCGATGCTGATCGGTGCCGGTCTGGTCTGGGGACCGGGCGTGGTGTCGAGTCTGATGTCGCTGATGCGCTCGCCCTCGACCCAGACCGCGGCGCCCGCCACCCCGGCGCCGTCGACCGAGCGGCCGAAGATCACCGATCGGGTCGGCCAGCCGTCGACCGAGCAGGCCGCGCCGGTGGCGCAGCGTGTGGTGCTGTACGACGAGGATCCGAACGATCCGAAGGGCAAGCAGTATGTCGGCTCGGTGGTGTGGAAGACCGAGCAGGTCAAGGGCGCCAGCGCCAAGGGCGGCGGCGACATCGCGGTGCGCGCCGACATCGAGGTGCCGGAGCGGCAGTTCAAGATGACGATGTCGTTCCGCCGCAATACCGACACGTCGCTGCCTGCCAGCCACACGGCGGAATTGACCTTCATCCTGCCGGCCGATTTCCAGGGCGGCGGGGTGTCCAACGTGCCGGGCATCCTGATGAAGTCCAACGAGCAGTCGCGCGGCACGCCGCTCGCCGGCCTCGCCGTCAAGGTCACCGACGGCTTCTTCCTGGTCGGCCTCAGCAACGTCGAAGCCGATCGCTCGCGCAACCTGCAACTCCTCAAGGAGCGCTCCTGGTTCGACGTGCCGATCGTCTATGGCAACGGCCGTCGCGCCATCATCGCGATCGAAAAAGGCGGCCCCGGCGAACGCGCCTTCAACGACGCGTTCAAGGCGTGGGGCGAGTAGTTAGCAAGGGTAGGGCGCCCGCGCCTTTTTGCGCGGGGCCTGCGTGCTTCCATTCCTTCAAGTTGCGGTTCGACCTACAGAGTCATTCCGGGGCGCTCGCGTTAGCGAGCGAACCCGGAAATCTTGAGGTCGCATCGCGCGGCGCTGGCCGCGCGCCCGCTGCATCTTCCTTCGCTACAATCTCCAGATTCCGGGTCTGCGTGCTCTCGCACGCATCCCGGAATGACGGCGGGTGGAGAGGGGCGCGCGTGGCGTTCGTTCACTGCTCGGGCTTCTCCCCGAGACATTCCGGGGCGCTCGCGTTGGCGACCGAACCCGGAATCTCGACGCCGGCAAATAACAACGCCCGTCATCGCCCGCGCAGGCGGGCGACCCAGTATTCCAGAGCGTCCGTGCCAATCACCAGCTCTCTGGGATATTGGATCCCCGCTTGCGCGGGGATGACGTCAGAAGCGAGCGTCGCCCAGAATGGACAGCTTCGCGCGGCACGCAGAACACTGCGAGATTCCGGGGCTGCGTGCTCTCGCACGCATCCCGGAACGACGGCGGGTGGGTAGGAGAACGTGCGTGGCTTCGAGATGCCACGCATCCCCCGAATCAAAACGCGCCGCGGAGGCCGCGGCGCGTGGGGGATGAAGCGTGACGAGTGGATTACGGCGCGCCGCTCGCGCCGGCGCGGACGGCGTCGTCGACCAGCGCGTGCGCGTCGGTGATGCCGCGTGCCGCGTTCTGCACGATGATTTGCGCCATCATCGCCTTGGTAGCCGGGGTTCGGTGCTCCGCCGCGATCTGCTCGACCGCGATATCGAGCACTTCGCGCAGCGTCGCGACGTATTCGGGATCGAATTTCGGCGGTTCGTTGGCAGTCATCGTCGTCTCCTTCAGTTACGGCGCGCACCATGCCGAGCCAATGCGGCTCAAGTGCGGAGCGCAGATGAAGTTGCAGTGACGCGGGCGGATTTCGCAGTCCGTTACGGCGAATTCATGAATCGCGAAAACCCTTGCGGGACAATAACAAACGCCGTTCCACAAGGCGCCTCGAATGGCTCCAGTTTAGGTCGAATCCAAAACCGCAGGACGGCTCCGCGCGCACCCGCTTCGTGCAGCGACAATGCGGCGACAAAACAAAACGCCTGCCGGAGCCCCCGCACGAGGGGCGCCGACAGGCGTCTTGTCAGCTTCGTTGAAGTAAGAAGCTTACTTCTTGGCGGCCGGAGCGGCCGGCGCCGGCGCAGCAGCGGCCGGGGCGGCGACGGTGGCGCCGTTCCAGTACTTCGGGAACCAGGTGGTGTTGTTGATCAGCGCCAGATGCACCAGGATCGCGATCACGGTGACGCTGCCGAGCAGCAGCGGCAGGCCGACGCCCGGGTTCACGACGGTCCAAATACGACCTTGATTCATGTTCGATACTCCTTAGTGCAGCCAGGGCGTATAAACATACGCCAGGAAATGCGCGACGATGGCGATCGCACCGAAGATGCGCGTGCCGTCGATCACATGCTTGTGGAGCTCTTCCGACTCCGCGATCGTCAGACCGGTCGGCCAGACCTTGTTCGGATCGTCTGCCATTGTAAAAAACCTCCTGAGAGACTTCGATCATTGCGTGCGGTTCGCACGCGTCAGTGCTGCTAGCAGCGCCCGGGGCGCCAGATCCGGTTGGGCTCGCGACCGCCGCTCGAGGCTGTCGCGCCACCTTCCGGACCCGTTCGGTCCCGGTTGAGACCTCCGTGTCCGTTCCACCAAT
>NZ_QPFS01000140.1:0-11752 GCF_010906995.1 Rhodopseudomonas sp. WA056
GGGAAGGAAGCGAAGGCGTCGGCGCAGGCTGCCGGGCCGGCCGCGCCGCCAGCGCCGGTGAAGCTCGGTCTGGGCCGTCCGGCGCTGCCGGAGGAAATCGCCGCCTGGGACATCGACGTGCGGCCCGACGGGCAGGGGCTGCCGCCGGGCCGCGGCACCGCCCGCGAAGGCGATGCGCTGTTCCAGGAGAAGTGCTCGACCTGCCATGGTGAGTTCGGCGAAGGCGTCGGCCGCTATCCGGTGCTGTCCGGCGGCCACGGCACGCTGAAGGCGGATCGTCCCGACAAGACCATCGGCTCGTACTGGCCCGATGCCACCACGGTGTACGACTACGTCCGCCACGCGATGCCGTTCGGCAACGCCCGCTCGCTCAGTAACGACGAGATCTACGCGCTGACGGCGTATCTGCTCAACATGAACGACGTCATCAAGGATCAGGATTTCGAGCTGAACCAGGACAATCTCGCCAAGGTGAAGATGCCGAATGCCGACGGCTTCTACGAAGACGACCGCGATGTCGCGGAGAAGTCGTTCTGGAAGAAGAGCCCGTGCATGAAGGACTGTGGTCCGGCGCCGAAGGTGATCGGCCGCGCCATTGCGATCGACGTCACGCCCGACGAGAAGGCTGGACCGAAGGTGGACTGATACGAGATGGCGTGCGCCGCAATTTCTGCGCGGCGCACGCCAAGTAATTGCACCGGCGCTGCGCTGGTTGATTAGTTCGATTGCGCCAGATCAATGTCGATCGGCGCGTGCGGAACGACAATTCGCCGTTCCGCGGCCGCTATGGAAGATCGAGGACGAACCGACGACGGGTTGCAGTCGAGCGCGCCGCAATGACGAGGAACGCCTCTTTTGGATCTCGACCTGCTCATCGAACGTTTCGGCGAAACCACGCTGCTGACCGCGGGCGGTCTGCTGGTGGGGCTGGTGTTCGGCGCCGCCGCCGAACGCAGCCGGTTCTGCCTGCGCTCGGCGGTGATCGAGTTCTCCGAAAGCTCGTTCGGTCCCAAGCTCGCGGTCTGGCTGCTGACGTTTTCCGCCGCGGTCGCCGCCACTCAGGTCGCGATCACCTCCGGCGTGCTGGATGTGTCCGAAGCACGCCAGCTCGCCGCCACCGGCAGCTTGTCGGGCGCGATCATCGGCGGGCTGATGTTCGGCGCCGGCATGATCCTGTCGCGCGGCTGTGCCAGCCGTCTACTGGTGCTGTCCGGCACGGGGAACTTGCGCGCGCTGGTCACCGGGCTGATCCTCACGATCGTGGCGCAGGCGTCGCTGCGCGGCGTGCTGTCGCCGGCGCGCGAATTCCTCACGTCGCTGTGGACGCTGCCGGGCGGCGCGTCGCGCAACCTGCTCACCGTGGTCCACGCCGGCCCGGTGATCGGCGCCGGCTTCGGCGTGGCGGTGCTGCTGTGGGCAGTGTGGCTCGGCTGGCGCAACCGGATCGGCATCGTCACCGGCATCGCGGCGATCGGCGTCGGCCTCGCGGTCACCGGAGGTTGGCTGGTCACCTACATCCTGGCTCAGCATTCGTTCGAGCCGACCCAGATCAAGAGCGTCAGCTTCACCGGACCGTCCGCCGACACGCTGATGGGGCTGATCAACTCGCCCTCGGTGCCGCTCGGCTTCGACATCGGGCTGGTGCCGGGCGTGTTCGCCGGCTCGCTGCTGGCGGCGCTGATCGGCCGCGATTGGAAGTTGCAAGGATTTCACGACGGGCTCAGCATGGGGCGCTACGCATCGGGGGCGTTCCTGATGGGATTTGGCGGCATGCTGGCGGGCGGCTGCGCGGTCGGCGCCGGCGTCACCGGCGGCTCGATCTTCGCGGTGACCGCCTGGCTGGCGCTGGCGTCGATGTGGCTCGGCGCGCTGGCGACGCACATGCTGCTCGACGCCAAAGCGGAAATTGAAGTGAAGGCGGAATCGGCGATCGAGCCGGCTCTTTCGGCGAAACAGACCGGCAACTAAGCCGGCACGCCAACACGATTTTGTCTCGGGAGGATGACGATGGCCGTGCCCGGCCGATATTTCGATCGTTCGGATTGCGCCCGCTGGCCGGCGCTGCAGATCGGCGTCGCGCTGCGCCTGTTGCTGAGCGTGGTGGCGATGCTGCTTGGCTGTGCGATCGCAGGTCCAGCGCAGGCCGGCGGCGACCGCGAGCTTGGCGAGTATCTGTCGAGCGAATGCGTCACCTGCCATCAGATCAGCGGACGGTTCGACGGCATCCCTTCGATCGTCGGCCGCGACGAGCCCGAGTTGGTCGCCGCGCTCACCGAATATCGCGACAAGGTTCGCGACAATCCGGTGATGCGGGCGATCGCCGCCAAGTTCAATGACGAAGAGATCGCGGCGCTCGCGAGCTATTTCGGCAGCATCGAAAAACAACAAATCGAGCGCACCGCAGACCGGAGTGGAGACATCCGGTAGTCGACGACACACAACATGTTTTGGAGGGGACGAGATGAGGATCAATCGGCGCCAGTTCTCGGCTGGCTTTTTGGCGGCGGCCGGCGTGGTCGCAATGCCCGGCGTGCTGCGCGCACAGGCCAAGCCGCGCGTGGTGGTGATCGGCGGCGGGCCGGGTGGCGCCACCGTGGCGAAATACGTCGCGCGGGACTCGCAAGGAGCGGTCGAGGTCACGATGATCGAGCCGCTGGAGACCTTCGTCACCTGCTTCCACTCCAATCTGTATCTCGGCGACATGCGCTCGTTCGAGTCGATCAGCCATGGCTACAAACTCGGTGGTTACGGCGTGAAGCACGTCCGCCAGTTCGCGGCGGCGATCGATCGCGACAAGAAGCAGGTCAAGCTCGCCGACGGCTCCACCGTGCCGTACGACCGGCTGGTGATGGCGCCCGGCATCGACATCAAGTTCGACTCGGTGCCCGGCTATTCGGAAGAAGCCGCCGAGATCATGCCGCACGGCTGGAAGCCCGGCGCGCAGACCAAGCTGGTCAAGAAGCAGCTCGACGCGTTGCAGGATGGCGCGACCATCGTGATGGTGGCGCCGCCGAACCCGTATCGCTGCCCGCCGGGCCCGTATGAGCGCGTCTCGGTGATGGCCAAGGTGCTGAAGGCCAAGGGCCACAGCAAGTCCAAGATCATCGTGCTCGATCCCAAGGACAAGTTCTCCAAGATGGCGCTGTTCCAGGAAGGCTGGCAGAAGCACTATCCCGGCATGGTCGAGTGGATGGACCCGAAGATGCACGGCGGCATCAAGGGGGTCGATCCCAAGGCGATGACCGTCACCACCGATTTCGAGACCATCAAGGCCGACATGGTCAACGTCATCCCGGCGCAGATGGCCGGCAAGATCGCGCGCGAGGCCGGCCTGGTCAACGAAACCGGCTATTGCCCGATCGACGCCACCAACATGAAGTCGTCGATCGATGCCAACATCTACGTGCTCGGCGATGCCTCGGTTGCCGGCGCGATGCCGAAATCGGCGTTCGCGGCCAACAGCCAGGCCAAGGTGGTGGCCAATGCGTTGCGCGGCGAACTGACCGGATCGCGCACCTTCCCGGCGCGTTATGCCAACACCTGCTGGTCGGTGGTGGCGCAGGACGATACGGTGAAGATCGGCGGTCGCTACGAGCCGAAGGACGGCAAGATCGCCGAGATCGAAGGGTTCGTGTCGAAGACCGGTGAAGACGCCGGCATTCGGTTGCAGACCTCGGAAGAGAACATGGGATGGTATGCCGGCATCACCGCCGACATTTTCTCCTGACGTCACTGCGGGCCGGCGCCTTGGTGCGTCGGCCTGCGCTTGAATCTGCGGAGCGACGACGTGTCCAAGCCGATCCTGATCAGCCGCCGCGGTGTGATTCGCGTCGCCGCGGCGGCAACGGCGATGTTCGCCTGTCCGGTGATTGCCAAGGCCAAGCCGCGCGTAGTTGTGGTCGGCGGCGGAGCCGGCGGTGCGACGGCGGCGAAATATCTGCGCCACGGCAGCGATGCGATCGACGTGACGCTGATCGAGGCCAACCGCCGCTACGTCACGCCGTTCACCTCGAATCTCTACCTCGGCGGGTTGAAGCCGTTCGAGACTCTGTCGTTCGGCTACGAGGGCGTCGCCGCGCACGGCGTCGGCCTGGTGTTCGATCAGGTCTCGGCGATCGATCGCGACAAGAAGGAGGTGCGGACCACAGGCGGCGCACGGCTCGGCTATGATCGGCTGGTGCTGTCGCCGGGCATCGATTTCCGCTGGGACGCGGTTCCTGGCTATTCCGAAGCCGCCGCCGAACGGATGCCGCACGGCTATCGCGGCGGCCCGCAGTTCGAACTTTTGAAGCGCCAGCTCGATGCGCTCGGCGACGGCGCGCTGATCGTGATCGTCGCTCCGCCCAATCCGTATCGCTGCCCGCCGGCGCCGTACGAGCGCGCCTCGATGATGGCGAATGCGTTGAAGAGCCGCGGCGTCAGGAACGCCCGCATCGTGATCCTCGACGCCAAGGATCACTTCGCGATGCAGACCTTGTTCATCGACGGCTGGGAGCGGCACTATCCCGGCATGATCGAGTGGCAGGATCCGACCATCCACGGCGGCATCAAGGCGGTCGATCCGAAGGCGATGACCGTCACCACCGATTTTGAAACCCACAAGGCGGCGCTGGTCAACGTGATCCCGCCGCAGATCGCCGGCAGGCTCGGCCGCGACGCCGGTCTCGCCGACGACAGCGGGTTCTGCCCGGTCGATGCCGGCACCATGGGGTCGCTGATCGATCGGTCGATCCACGTCATCGGCGATTCCGCCACCGGCGGCGAGTTTCCGAAATCCGGCTTTGCCGCCAACAACGAAGGCAAGATCGCCGCGATGATCATCCGCGCCGATCTGGTCGGCGACCGCCGGATGCCGGTGCGTTTCACCAACCACTGCTGGAGCGAACTTGCGCCCGACGACGCGATCAAGAACGGCGCCCGCTACACACCGCAGGACGGCAAGATCGTGATGTCGGACCCTTATACTTCGCAGCTCGACGAGAGCCCGCAGCTCCGCGCCAAGCAGGCGCGGGAGGCGGCCGGCTGGTACGTCGGCATGACCACGGACATTTTCGGCTGATCAAGAACAAGGCGGGTGGACAGATCCGGCAGGGGGGCCGGACGTCATTCAGAAATCGATTGGCGTCCGCATCATTGGTGACGTCACTCGCGCGGCGCCGCGGATCGTCAGGACCGTCAATGTTCAGTCGGAAGGGGCAATCATAGGTCTGCGGACAATGGAGTCTCCGCCGGTCGCAGCCTTGCTGTCGGCGGCGGCGCCGTCGAGGGGAAGCACGATCTCGAAGACCGAGCCACCCGTTTTCGATGTTCTGTATCGGGCGTGTCCGCCATGCGCCTCGGCGATCGCCCGGACCACCGACAGTCCGAGGCCGGAGCCGCCGAATTGCCGAGACCGGGAGGGTTCGGCGCGCGCGAATGGATCGAAGGCTTGTGCGGCGAACTCCGCGCTCAGGCCGGGCCCTTCGTCTTCGACCGCGATGACGACGTCCGTGTTCTCCAGATTCATCCGGATTTCGATGACCCCCGGCGTCGCGTAGCGGCGCGCGTTTTCCAGTAGCGCGAGCAACGCCTGTCTGATCCGCGCGCCGTCGCATGGCAGCGTCACCGGCTGGGTCGTCATCCGAACAGTGAAGCCGGCTCCGTCGAGGGCAGGGCGCATCGCTTCGACCGCCTGCGCAACCTCGTTGGCGAGATCCGTCGGCTCGACACGCATGTCGAGGCGCTGGCTGTCCGACAGGGTCACGACCCGCAGATCGTCGACGAGACGCGACAGGTTTTCGACCTGAGCCAGCAGGCTCCTGAACAGCTCGTCGCTGGGGTCGAAGACGCCGTCGGTGAGGCCTTGCAGGCGGCCGCGCAGAATTGTCAGCGGTGTGCGCAGTTCATGCGCGATCGCGGCGTTCCACGAGGCCATCGACTCCGCGACGTCCTGCAGACGCTGGGCCATCACATTGAAATCATCGACCAGTTGCGCGGTTTCGCCGAGCGAGCGATCGCCCGCCACCGCACGCGCGGTGAGGTCGCCGGCTGCGATCCTGCGCGCGCCTTCGGCCAGCGAATTCAGCGGCGCGAGGATGCGCCGCGTCAGCCGCAGCGCGGCGTGGATCGCGATGGCGAGGCCTAGCAGCAGGAAGATCGCGATCAGGACGAAGTCGGATGCTTCCGGCAGCAGCGGCGGCGGGCCGGGCGGTGGCGGAAACCAGATCAGATAGACGGTGTAGAAGATGAACGTGCCGACGAACACCATCAGCACCGCGATGGCGGCGACGATGCTCATCGACAGCGTGATCTGCCCGCTGAGGCGAGACCGTTTCATGCGGCCGTCAGTCGGTAGCCGACGCCGCGCACCACCGACATCATCCCGGTTGCGCCCGCCTCGTCGAGCTTGCGGCGCAGATTGCTGACATGGCTGTCGACCGTCCGCTCCAAAGCATCGCCGCCGGGAAGGCAGGCGTCGATCAGTTCGTTGCGGGCGAAAGCCCGGGTCGGCGCCTTTGCCATGTGGGCCAGCAGCCGGAATTCGGTCAGAGTCAATTGCAGCGGCAACGAGACGTCGTCGCCGTGCACCTTCGCAAGGTGACTCTCGAGGTCGACTTCGAGCTGACCGATGCGGAGAATCGTTCGACTGGTCGCGTGCCCCGACCGTCGCAGAACCGCCTTGGTGCGGGCAACGACCTCGTGCGGGTTGAACGGCTTGACCACGTAGTCGTCCGCGCCGAGACGCAATCCTTGCAGACGATCGAGATCCTGGTCGAGCGCCGTGATCATGATGATCGGCGTCTCGCCCCTGCGACGCAACTCGGCGAGGACGTCCCAGCCGTCGATCTTCGGCATCTTCACATCCAGAAGCACCAGATCCGGCTTCAGGATCGCATGCTGATCGAGCGCCGTCTGCCCGTCGGCCGCATTCACCGTGCGGAATCCCTCGCGCACCAGATAGGCGTCGAGAATCTTGGCGATTTCCGGCTCGTCTTCAGCGATCAGGATGAGTTCGTTCATAGTCGATCGTCCAACAGGGGCGGGGCGATCGGGACGGCTTGCCCGATCGGCCCGGCTTGGGGCACGCCCGGTTCAGTGGTCCCATGACCAGTCGTAGGCGGGCGGAGCGTCGTCATCGGACGGGTCGTGGTCATGGCGCCAGTCGTGATCGTCACTCCAGTCGTAGGCGCGGTAGCCATCATAGCGGTACGGCCACGATGAAAACCGATAGCCGAGGCGGCGATCGGGACGACAGGTGCCCCAGGACGTGACATGCCATCCTCGGCCGCATTGCCAGTCGGCTTGGATCACATCCGGCGACGCGTGCAGCGCATGGCCGAGCGGCATCGCCACCGCACCGCCGCCCCACAGCGACAGCGTGCCCATCAGTACCGCGGCTTTCAACAGCAACTTTTTCATCGGCTCACAGAGCTCCCTGACAACGTCGCGATCGGCGACCCGTCTGTTGTTAGCGAAGATCGCGGCCAAAATCCTGCCGACGGCGAGCGTGCTCCGGTGGCCTGGAATATCTCGTAACATATTGAAAATATTTTAAAATTCGTCTTGATCGGGCGGTGTCGGGCGGCGGGCGGATCGCCGTCTCCATCAAGTCTCCACATAGTCTCCACACGCGACCAATGCGCTGCAGGTAAGTCTCGCGCGTCATCGCATCGCGCTCCCACGCTCCGGCTGGGTGGTCGCCCCCGTCGTACTCCCGCGAGAGTGAAGCCCGTGTCGTCCCATTCAACGGTTGCCGCGATCGCGGCTCTGGCGTTTGCCGTGGCGCTTGCCGGTTGCAAGCCCCAGTCGGACGATCACGGCGCCGATTCCGCCGGCGTCGACCGTCCCGAGGTCGGCATCGTGACGCTGCGCCCGCAGGCGGTGGCGATAACCGCGGAGCTTCCCGGTCGGGTCGTCGCGTCGCAGACGGCCGAGGTGCGTCCCCAGGTGTCCGGCATCGTTCAGCAGCGCCTGTTCGTCGAGGGGAGCGAAGTCGCCGAAGGCGCGGCGCTCTACCAGATCGATCCTGCGCCCTACAAGGCGGCCTATGACAGCGCTGTCGCGGCTTTGCGGAAGGCGGAAGCTGCGGTGCCCAGCGCGCAGGCCAAGTCGGAGCGCTATCAGGGCCTCGTCAAACAGAACGCCGTCAGCAAACAGGATTTCGACGATGCCGTTGCCGCGCTTGCCCAGGCGAAAGCGGAGGTGGCCACCGCGAAAGCCGCCGTCGAGACCGCCAGGATCAACCTCGACTACACGACGATCAAGGCGCCGATCGGCGGCCGGACCGATCGCTCGTCCTTGACGCCCGGTGCGCTGGTCACGGCCGGCCAGACCGGCTTGCTGACCACGATCCGCACGCTCGACCCGATTTTCGTCGACGTCATTCAGTCGAGCACCAACCTGCTGAACCTGCGGCAAGCGATCGACTCCGGACGCCTGAAAGTGAGCGGTCCGCATGTCGCGGTGAAACTGAAGCTGGAAAACGGCGCGATCTATCAGCTGGCCGGCAAGATGGAATTCTCCGAGGCCAATGTCAGCACCTCGACCGGCACGGTGACATTACGCGCGGTGTTTCCGAATCCGCAGCGACTGCTGCTGCCCGGCATGTATGCCCGCGCCGTGGTCGAAGAGGGCGTCGCGCCCGACAGCTTCCTGGTGCCGCAGCGCGCCGTCACCCGAAACACCAAGGGTGAGGCGGTCGCGATGTTCCTCGACAAGGACGGCAAGGCCGAGGAACGCGTTCTGTCCGTGATCCGCAGCGTCGGCAACAACTGGCTGATCGGCGCCGGGGTTCGCGACGGCGATCGGGTGATCGTCGAAGGCACGCAATATGTGCGTCCCGGGCAGATGGCCGCCGGCACCGAAGTCGTGGTCGACGACACGACCGGCGAAGTGCGCGAACGCCTGCCGCTGCAACGACGCGCCGCGCGTCCAAGGGCAGAGCCATGATCTCCGCATTCTTCATCCGAAGGCCGATCTTCGCCTGGGTGATCGCGATCGTGATCATGCTCGGCGGGCTGTTGGCGCTGACCACGCTGCCGGTGTCGCAATATCCGGAGATCGCGCCGCCGACGATCCAGATCAGCGCCAGCTATCCGGGCGCGGACGCGCAGACGGTCGAGAACTCGGTGACCAAGGTCATCGAACAGGGCATGACCGGGCTGGACAACCTCGACTACATGACCGCGTCGTCGACCTCGAGCGGCCAGGCCGAGATCACGATCACCTTCACCAACAAGGCCAATCCGGACGTCGCGCAGATGCAGGTGCAGAACAAGCTGCAACTCGTGACCGCGCTGCTGCCGTCGATCGTCCAGACCACGGGGCTCTCGGTCACCAAATCCACCAACGGCTTTCTGATGATCGTCGGCTTCGTTTCGACCAACGGCAAGATGAGCGAGACCGATATCGCCGACTATGTGAAGAGCTCGCTCAATGACAGGCTCAAGCGGGTCGAAGGCGTCGGCAATACCCAGTTGTTCGGCGGCGGCTATGCGATGCGGATCTGGCTCGATCCGGAGAAGCTGCTGAAATATGCGTTGACGCCGGCCGACGTCACTGCGGCGATTCAGGCTCAGAACACCCAGGTTTCGGCTGGTCAGCTCGGCGGCCTGCCGGCGCGCAAGGGCCAGCAGCTCAACGCGACCGTCACAGCGCAGAGCCGGCTGCAGACGCCGGCGCAGTTCCGCAACATCGTCGTCAAGAGCGATACCAACGGATCGATGGTCCGGATCAACGATGTTGCTACCGTCGAACTCGGCGCCGAGGACTACACCAGCGCGTCGACCTACAACGGCCTGCCTGCGACGGGGCTCGCCATCAATCTGGCGACCGGCGCCAATGCGATCAGGACGGCCGCGGCCGTCAAGGCGGTGGTCAACGAGATGATCCCGACGTTGCCGCAAGGCGTCAAGGTCGTCTACCCCTACGACACCACGCCGTTCGTCGAGATCTCGATCGGCGACGTCACCCGCACGCTGGTCGAGGCGGTCGTCCTCGTCTTCGTGGTGATGCTGATTTTCCTGCAGAACTTTCGTGCGACGCTGATCCCGACGCTGGCGGTTCCGGTGGTGCTGCTCGGCACCTTCGGCGTGCTGGCGCTCGCCGGTTATTCGATCAACACGCTGACCATGTTCGCGATGGTGCTGGCGATCGGCCTTCTGGTCGACGACGCGATCGTGGTGGTCGAGAACGTCGAACGCGTGATGCACGACGAGGGGCTGTCACCGCGCGAGGCGACGGCCAAATCGATGACGGAAATCACCGGCGCGCTGATCGGCATCACCACGGTTCTGTCGGCGGTGTTCGTGCCGATGGCGTTCTTCGGCGGCTCGGTCGGGGTGATCTATCGGCAATTCGCGGTCACGATCGTCTCCGCGATGGTGCTGTCGGTGATCGTGGCGCTGGTGCTGACGCCGGCCCTGTGCGCGACGATTCTTCGCCCGCCGAAGCCGCACGACGAGAAGCGCGGCCTATTCGGATGGTTCAACCGCGTGCTGGGCCGAGGCACGGATGCCTATCAGGCCGGGGCGCGCGGCATGCTGCGGCGTCCGCGGCAAGGTCTGATCGCGTTCGTGCTCGTCATCGTCGCCGCCGCGGCGTTGTTCATCCGCCTGCCGACCTCGTTCTTACCGGAAGAAGATCAGGGGCTGCTGATGGTGTCGGTGCAGTTGCCGGTCGGCGCCACCACCGACCGCACGGAGCGCGTGCTCGACCAGGTCACCCGCCATTTCCTCGACCACGAGACCAAGGCGGTGGATGGCCTCATGACGGTGACGGGCTTCTCGTTTTCCGGGGCCGGCCAGAATGTCGGCATGGCCTTCGTGCGTCTGAGGGACTTCGCCGAACGCAAAGACACCGACCTCTCCGCCAACGCCGTGGCCGAACGCGCGATGGCGGTGTTCGGCGGTGTTCGCGACGCGAAGGTGTTCGCGCTGGCGCCGCCGGCGATCGAAGGGCTCGGAACCAGCAACGGCTTCGATTTCTATCTGAAGGATATCAACGGCGCGGGGCACGACAGGCTGATGGCCGCGCGCGATCAACTGCTCGGCGCTGCCGGAAAAAGCCGGCTGCTGAGCGGAACCCGGCCCAACGGGCAGGATGATACGCCGCAGTTTTCGATCGACATCGATCAGGAGAAGGCGAGTGCGCTCGGCCTCAATCTCGCCGACGTCAACTCGACGCTGTCGATCGCCTGGGGCAGCAGCTACGTCAACGATTTCATCGACCGTGGCCGCGTCAAGCGGGTCTATCTGCAGGCGGCGGCGGACTTCCGGATGCAGCCGGAGGATCTGGGGCTCTGGTACGTCCGCAACAACGCCGGCGCGATGGTTCCGTTTTCTGCCTTCGCCTCAAGCCGCTGGACCTTCGGTTCGCCGCGGCTCGAGCGCTACAACGGCGCAGCCGCGGTTCAGATCCAGGGCGACGCTGCGGCCTCCGTCAGCTCCGGCGCGGCGATGGCGGAGATCGATCGCCTGGTCGCCGGCCTGCCGGCCGGCTTCGGCCACGAATGGACCGCGTTGTCGCGCCAGGAACAGCTCTCCGGCAGTCAGGCGGCGTCGCTGTACGCGATCTCAATCCTGGTGGTGTTCTTGTGCCTTGCCGCGCTCTACGAGAGCTGGTCGATCCCGTTCGCCGTGATGCTGTCGGTGCCGGTCGGCGTGTTCGGCGCGCTGGCGGCCGCGCTGCTGCTCGGTCAGAGCAACGACGTGTACTTCAAGGTCGGTCTGCTGACCACGATCGGTCTTGCCGCCAAGAACGCCATCCTGATCAT
>NZ_QPFS01000141.1:0-11702 GCF_010906995.1 Rhodopseudomonas sp. WA056
CCACCGCAACCCGCGCTTCCGGACCGCTGATCGGGCCCAACCGATTCAGCTCTGCGGCGACGGTGTCGGCTGCGCGCTCGGTCAGCGCGACCGGCACCGGGAACATCCGGGTCAGCAGCAGCCAGGCCGCCGACAGCAGCACTGCGGCCAGCGGCACCCCGATCGCCATCCACTCTGCGAAGCCGATGTCGACCTGGTGTTCGCGCCGGAGATAGGCAGCCAGCATCGCATTGGCGGGGGTGCCGATCAGCGTTCCGAGGCCGCCGACGCTGGCGCCATACGCCACCGACAGCATCAGGCTGAGGCCGAGGTGACGCCGCGCCTGTGGGGCGTTTCCTGTGTCGCGATCGAGCAGCGCCAGCACCGAGGTCGCCACCGGCAGCATGATGATCGCGGTCGCCGAATTGCTGATCCACATCGACAGCAGCGCGGTCGACAGCAGGAAACCGGCGCACAGGCGTGCCGGCGACACCCCGGCGAGTGCGACGACGCCCAATCCGATGCGCTTGTGCAGCGACCAGCGCTGCATCGCGACGCCAAGGACGAAGCCGCCGAGAAACAGGAAGATGATCGGGTCGGCATAGGGCGCCGCCGCCTCGCGGATCGGCACGACGCCGAGAAGCGGGAACGCCACCAGCGGCAGCAGCGCGGTCACCGGCAGCGGCACCGCTTCGCTGATCCACCAGGTCGCCATCAGCGCGGCGACGCCGGCGACCCGCCACGCCTCGAGCTTCATGCCGGCGGGCGGCGGAATCACCAGTGTCAGTGCGAGCAGCGCGAAGCCGAACAGAATGGCGCCGAGCCGCCGCCAGTCGATCGCGTCCCACCGCATCCGCCGTTCCCCGCCTGCCTGTGCTGGTGTCCTAGACGCAGCCGCGCGCCGCCATGACGGCGATCAAGCGATTTCGCTCGGTCGTCCGCCGGGTCCGCGGACGGATCAGCGCGCCGCGCGGATTCGCCGTCGCAATGCGCCGATCCGGCGCAGCATCTTCGCACCCCAGCCGTCGCCGTCCTCCTTCAGCAGCTCGGCGAGCCTGGCTCGAATGCGGGCCATGATCGGCGCGACGATCGCGTGCGCCTTGGCGCGCAGCGCGATCACCCAGCGATAGGTCGCGGCGAACCAGCGGAGCTGCAGCAGCTTGGGCTTGGTGACGTCGAAGATGAAGGCCGCGACGCCGAGGCCGAACACCTGGGCGGCCGCAAAGATGCAAAGTCCGGCGATCCAGTGGCCCTGCGCGAGCAGCGCCAGCGCGAACAGCTTCAGCGGATACAGCGGCGCGACCGGCACCAGAAACACCGGCAGCGTCATCGCCGGCGACAGATGCTCGACCCAGCGCGCCAGCCGCTCTTTGAGCTCGCGCAGCGGAATCAGCGCGACGATGCGCGCGACCAGCGGCTCGACGTGGTCCCAGAACCACGCCTCGATCAGGAACAGAACCGCCAGCAGCACCCACAGGGGCTGCAACAGCCGACGCTTCATCACGCCACCATCCGTCACGCCGACCTCACGCCGGCCTTCCGTCACATATGGATGGCGCGCTTGCCGACCGTAAGGGCGGCTTCCTTGATGGCTTCCGAGCGGGTCGGGTGGGCGTGGCAGGTGCGGGCCAGATCCTCGGCCGAACCGCCGAACTCCATCAGCACTGCCGCTTCGTGGATCATCTCGCCGGCCTCACGGCCGATGATGTGGACGCCGAGCACGCGGTCGGTCTTGGCGTCGGCCAGGATCTTCACGAAGCCGTCGGTGGTCTGGTTGACCTTGGAGCGGCCGTTGGCGGTGAACGGGAATTTGCCGACCGTGTAGGCGACGCCGGCCTGCTTGAGATCTTCCTCGGTCTTGCCGACGCAGGACACTTCCGGCGTCGTGTAGACCACGCCTGGGATCACGTCGTAGTTGACGTGGCCCGCCTTGCCGGCGATCAGCTCGGCGACCGCAACGCCTTCGTCCTCGGCCTTGTGAGCCAGCATCGGGCCGCGCACCACGTCGCCGATCGCGTAGACGCCCTTGAGGCTGGTGGCGAAGTGATCGTCGATCACCACCCGGCCACGCTCGTCGAGCGCGATGCCGGCCTCTTTCAGTCCCAGCCCCTCGGTGTAGGGGACGCGGCCGATCGCGACCAGCACGACGTCGGCCTCCAGCGTCTCCGGATTGCCGCCGGCCGCCGCTGCGACCTTGACGGCGAGCTTGGCGCCCGAGCTGTCGACGCCGGTGACCTTGGCGCCGAGCTTGAACGCGAAGCCCTGCTTTTCGAGGATGCGCTGGAACTGCTTGACCACCTCGGCGTCCATGCCCGGCAGGATGCGGTCGAGGAATTCGACCACGGTGACCTCGGCGCCGAGACGGCGCCACACCGAGCCGAGCTCGAGACCGATCACCCCGGCGCCGACCACGATCAGCTTGCCCGGGACCTTGTCGAGCGACAGCGCACCGGTCGACGACACCACGCGCTTCTCGTCGATCTCGATGCCCTTGAGCTGCGCCACCGCCGAACCCGAGGCGATCACGATCGATTTGGTGTCGACGATTTGCGCCTTGCCGTCGGCGCCGGTGACCTCGACCTTGCCGGCGCCGAGGATCTTGCCCTTGCCGGCCAGCACGTCGATCTTGTTCTTCTTCATCAGGTATTCGACGCCTTTGACGTTGCCGTCGATGCCCTGCTGCTTGAAGTTCATCATCGCCGGCAGATCGAGCTTCGGCGCCGGGACGCCGATGCCCATCTTGGCGAACGAGTGCCCGGCTTCCTCGAACAGTTCGGAGGCGTGCAGCAGCGCCTTGGACGGCATGCAGCCGACGTTCAGGCAGGTGCCACCGAGCGTGGCGTTCTTCTCGACCACCGCGACCTTGAGTCCGAGCTGAGCCGCGCGGATCGCGCAGACGTAGCCGCCGGGGCCGGTGCCGATGACGACGAGATCGTAGGTGGCCATAGATCAATCCTGTGAGTTGGCGCCGGCGCGACTACCGTCCCCCCGACACGTCGAGGATGGCGCTGGTGACATAGGAGGCCTCGTCGGACAGCAGCCAGACGACGGCGTTGGCGATTTCTTCGGCGCGGCCGACGCGCTTCATCGGCACGTTGACGCTCAGCCGATGGGCGCGTTCCGGATCTCCGCCGGACGCATGGATCTCGGTGTCGATCAGCCCCGGCCGAATCGCCGCGACCCGAATGCCTTCGCCGGCGAGCTCGTGTCCGAGCCCGACCGTGAAGGAATCGACCGCGCCCTTGGAGGCCGCATAGTCGACATAGGTGTTCGGCGAGCCGAGTTTGGCCGCGACCGACGACAGATTGACGATGACGCCGCCCTGGCCGCCGTGCCGGGTCGACATCCGCTTCACCGCCTCGCGGGCGCACAGGATGCTGCCGGTGACGTTGACCGCCATGATGCGCTGGATGCGTTCGGCCGACATCTCGTCCACGCGCGCGGTCGGGCCGACGATGCCGGCATTGTTCACCAGCGCGCCGAGCGGGCCGAAGGCGTCCGCGGCAGCGAACAGCGCCAGAATGTCGGCCTCGAGCCCGACGTCGCATTTCACCGCAATCGCCTTGCCGCCGACGGCTTCGATCTCCGCCACCACCTCGCTCGCCGCGGCCGCGTTGCTGGCGTAGCCGATCACGACCTTGAAGCCGCGCCTGGCGCAGGCGAGCGCGGTGGCACGGCCGATGCCGCGGCTGCCTCCGGTGATGATGACGACGCGGTCGCTCATGGGGCTCTCAGCTCAGCAGCCTGACCAGCATCGCGACCAGCGCCAACAGGGCGACCAGCCAGACGATGCTGCGCGCAAACGGGATGTGGACGATGTACAGCGGCACGTACAATACCCGCGCCACCAGCCAGACGATCGCCGCGGTGGCCGCGTAGCCGCCGGTCTTGCCGGTGACGGCCAGCGCCAGGGCGATCGCCACATAGGCCGGAAAGGTCTCGAGAAGATTGCGGTAGGCCCGGCCGGCGCGACCGGCGAAGCGTCCTTTCGGTGCCCGCGGCTCGTCGCGCGGACCGGCCTGATAGTCGCCGCCGAGCTCCATCGTGGTCGGAATCGAGGCCAGCAGCATCTGCACGATCAGCAGCGCCACACCCCAGCCAAGCACCGTGATTTCGACCGGCATCGCGGCATCGCCTCCCGTGAACTAGGCGGCGGCGCGCCGGTGCCGCGCCGCCGGATTGCTTGGTATCAGAGATCCAGCACCAGCCGGGCCGGATCTTCCAGGCTTTCCTTGACACGGACCAGGAAGGTCACCGCTTCCTTGCCGTCGATCACGCGGTGGTCGTAGCTCAGCGCCAGATACATCATCGGCCGCACCTCGATCTTGCCGCCGACCACCACCGGGCGTTCCTGGATCTTGTGCATGCCGAGGATGCCGGACTGCGGCGCGTTCAGGATCGGGGTCGACATCAGCGAGCCGTAGATGCCGCCGTTGGTGATGGTGAAGGTGCCGCCCTGCATCTCTTCGATCTTGAGCTGACCGTCACGGGCGCGCCGGCCGAAGTCGGAGATCGAAGTTTCGATTTCGGCGATCGACTTGGTGTCGCAGTCGCGCACCACCGGCACAACCAGACCCTTGTCGGTGCCGACCGCGACGCCGACGTGATAGTAGTTCTTGTAGATCAGGTCGGTGCCGTCGATCTCGGCGTTGACGGCCGGGATGTCCTTCAGGGCCTGGACGCAGGCCTTGGTGAAGAATCCCATGAAGCCGAGCTTGGCGCCGTGCTTCTTTTCGAACACGTCCTTGTACTGCGCGCGCAGCGCCATGACGTTGGTCATGTCGACCTCGTTGAAGGTCGTCAGCATCGCGGCGGTGTTCTGCACTTCCTTCAGGCGGCGCGCGATGGTCTGGCGCAGCCGGGTCATCTTGACCCGCTCTTCGCGCGCGGCGTCGTCGGCCGGCGACGGCGCCCGGACCTGTACGGCGGCCGCGGGCTGATTGACCGGGGTCGGCGCAGACGCCGCCTTCTCGATCGCCGCCAGCATGTCGCCCTTGGTGACGCGGCCGTCCTTGCCCGAGCCCGGCACGGTCGATGCGTCGACGCCGCTTTCGGTCGACAGCCGGCGCACCGACGGCGCCAGCGGCGCATCTGACGGCGGGGTCTTGGCGGCGGGCGCAGCGGGCGCCGGAGCCTGCGCGGCGGGCGCCGGCGCGGCCTTGGCGGGAGCGGCGGCAGCCGGCTTGGCCGGGGCGGCGCCATCGGTGATCTGGCCGAGCAGCGCGCCGACAGCGACGGTCTCGCCGTCCTTGGCGACGATCTCGCCCAGCGTGCCGGCCGATGGAGCCGGCACCTCGATGGTCACCTTGTCGGTCTCGAGCTCGACGAGCGGTTCGTCGACCGCCACCGCCTCGCCCGGCTGCTTGAACCAGCGGCCGATGGTCGCCTCGGTCACCGATTCGCCGAGCGTCGGAACGCGAATTTCAGTCATCGTTTTCGTCCTCTTCGGCGTCGCGGCTGTCGCGCCGGCGCCCGCCCGTGATCCAAACTCAGGAAAAACGAAGGCCGCCGCCATGCGGCGGCCGATGCGTCAACGCAACGCGTCGTCGAGGAAGGCCTTGAGCTGCGCCAGGTGCTTCGACATCAAGCCGGTCGCGGTCGCCGCCGAGGCGGCGCGGCCGACGTAACGCGGCCGGCGATGCTTGGCTTCGATCTGGTTCTGCACCCACTCCAGATACGGCTCGATGAAGTGCCAGCCGCCCATGTTGCGCGGCTCTTCCTGGCACCACACCAGCTCCGCATCCTTGAAGCGCGACAGCTCGTGCACCAGCGTCTTCAGCGGCACCGGATAGAGCTGTTCGATGCGCAGCAGGTAGACGTCGTCGATGCCGCGCTTCTCGCGCTCCTCGTAGAGGTCGTAATAGACCTTGCCGGAGCACACCACGACGCGCCGGATCTTGGCATCCGGCACCAGCTTGATCTTCTCCTCCGGCAACGTCTGCGCGTCGTCGAGCAGCACGCGGTGGAAGCTGGTATCGGGGCCGAGCTCGTCGAGCCGCGAAACTGCCCGCTTGTGGCGCAGCAGCGACTTCGGCGTCATCAGGATCAAGGGCTTGCGGATTTCGCGCTTGAGCTGACGGCGCAGCGCGTGGAAGTAGTTGGCCGGGGTGGTCGGATACACCACCTGCATATTGTCTTCGGCGCACATCTGCAGATAGCGCTCGAGCCGGGCCGAGGAGTGCTCCGGCCCCTGCCCCTCGTAACCGTGCGGCAGCAGGCAGACCAGGCCGGACATCCGCAGCCACTTGCGTTCGCCGGACGAGATGAACTGGTCGAACAGCACCTGGGCGCCGTTGGCGAAGTCGCCGAACTGGGCCTCCCACAGCGTCAGCGCGTTCGGCTCGGCCAGCGAATAACCGTATTCGAATCCGAGCACCGCTTCTTCGGACAGCAGCGAGTTGATCACCTCGTAGTGGCCTTGATCCGGCGAGAGGTGATTGAACGGGGTGTAGCGGGTCTCGTCTTCCTGATCGATCAGCACCGAATGGCGCTGCGAGAAGGTGCCGCGCTCGGAGTCCTGACCCGACAGCCGGATGCGATGGCCTTCCAGCAGCATGGTGCAGAACGCCAGCGCCTCGCCGGTCGCCCAGTCGATCCCGTTGCCGCTGTCGATCGCCTTGGCGCGGTTTTCGAGGAAGCGCTGCACCGTGCGGTGCAGCCTGAAGCCTTCCGGAACCTTGGTGATCCTGCGGCCGATCTCCTTGAGGGACGGCAGGTCGACGCCGGTGATGCCGCGGCGCGGCTCCTCTTCCTGGTCGGCCGACTTGAAGCCGGCCCACTTGCCGTCGAGCCAGTCGGCCTTGTTCGGCCGATAGCTCGACGCCGCCTCGAACTCGGCATCGAGCCGGGCGCGCCAGTCGGCCCGCGCTTTCTCGACTTCGCCCTCGGTGATGACGCCGTCGGCGATCAGGCGTTTGGAGTAGATCTCCAGCGTGGTCGGATGGCCGGCGATCTTGCGATACATCAGCGGCTGGGTGAACGACGGCTCATCGCCTTCGTTGTGGCCGTGCCGCCGGTAGCAGAACATGTCGATCACGACCGGCTTGTGGAACTTCTGCCGGTACTCGACCGCGATCTTGGCGGCGAACACCACCGCTTCCGGATCGTCGCCGTTGACGTGGAAGATCGGCGCGTCGATCATCTTCGCCACGTCCGACGGATACGGCGACGAGCGCGAATAACGCGGATATGTGGTGAAGCCGATCTGGTTGTTGACGATGAAGTGGATCGATCCGCCGGTGCGGTAGCCCTTCAGATCCGACAGCGCGAAACACTCGGCGACGACGCCCTGGCCGGCGAACGCGGCGTCGCCATGCATCAGCAGCGGCAGCACCGAAACCCGCTCCTCGGGCAGATCGCCGTGCTGGTCCTGCTTGGCGCGCACCTTGCCGAGCACCACCGGATCGACGATCTCGAGATGCGACGGGTTGGCGGTCAGCGACAGGTGGACCTTGTTGTGGTCGAATTCGCGGTCCGACGAGGCGCCGAGGTGATACTTGACGTCGCCCGAGCCCTCGACTTCGTCGGGGTTGGCCGAGCCGCCCTTGAACTCGTGGAACAGCGCCCGGTGCGCCTTGGCCATCACCTGGGTCAAGACGTTCAGACGGCCGCGATGCGGCATGCCGAGCACGATCTCGCGGACGCCGAGATTGCCGCCACGCTTGATGATCTGCTCCAGCGCCGGAATCAGCGCTTCGCCGCCGTCGAGACCGAACCGCTTGGTGCCGGTGAACTTCAGGTCGCAGAACTTCTCAAATCCCTCGGTTTCGATCAGCTTCATCAGGATTGCGCGACGGCCCTCGCGGGTGAAGCTGATCTCCTTGTCCGGACCTTCGATCCGCTCCTGGATCCACGCCTTCTGCGCACCATTGGAGATGTGCAGAAATTCGATGCCCATGGTCTGGCAGTAGGTGCGCTCGCAGATTGCGACGATCTCGCGGAGCGAGCCGTATTCGAGGCCGAGAACGTGATCGAGGAAGATTTTGCGGTCGAGATCGGCCTCGGTGAAGCCGTAGGACCGGATGTCGAGTTCCTCGTGGTCCTTCGCCGGCGACAGGCCGAGCGGGTCGAGCTTGGCGTGGAAATGGCCGCGCATGCGGTAGGCGCGGATCAGCATCAGGGCGCGGACCGAGTCGCGGGTGGCCTGATGGACATCCGCCGAGGACAGCGCGACGCCGCGGCTCTGCGCCTTCGCCTGCAGCTTCTGGCCGACCGCCTTCTCGACCTGGTTCCAGTTGCCGTCGAGCGCCGAGGTCAGCTCGTCCTGCGGGGTCAGCGGCCAGTTCGCCTGCTCCCAGGATGGCCCCTCGGCGTTCTTCTGGATGTCGCCGGGAGTGTCTTTCAGGCTCTGGAAGAATGCCTGCCAGTCGGCATCGACCGAGGACGGATCAGCTTCGTACCGAGAGTACAGATCGTCGATATAGGTGGCGTTGGCGCCCTGTAGAAAGGAAGACAGGGCGAAAGCGGCATTCGCGTCCTGGCGAGACATGATTGCTTCCTGATTATGAGATCGCGACTTAGTCGCGATAAGCTGATCCGGTTACCGGATCAGCAACATAGTGCACCTTTTATCCTATTCTAGGGAAATGTAAGCTCGGAACGACACAAGGTCTGAATTACGACTTCAACTTTTCGGCAAGCGTCTTGCCGAGCCGCGCCGGGGACGGCGACACGGTGATGCCGGCCGCTTCCATGGCGGCGGTCTTCGAGGCTGCATCGCCCTTGCCGCCCGAAATGATCGCGCCGGCGTGGCCCATGCGGCGGCCGGGAGGAGCGGTGACGCCGGCGATGAATCCCACCGTCGGTTTCTTGCGGCCGCGCTTGGCCTCGTCGATCAGGAACTGGGCGGCGTCTTCTTCGGCCGAGCCACCGATTTCGCCGATCATGATGATCGATTCGGTCTTGTCGTCGGCCAGGAACATCTCCAGCACGTCGATGAACTCGGTGCCCTTGACCGGGTCGCCGCCGATGCCGACCGCGGTGGTCTGGCCGAGGCCTTCGGCCGAGGTCTGGAACACCGCCTCATAGGTCAGGGTGCCGGAGCGCGACACGATGCCGACCGAGCCCGGCTTGAAGATGTTGGCCGGCATGATGCCGATCTTGCACTCGCCGGCGGTCATCACGCCCGGGCAGTTCGGCCCGATCAGCCGGGACTTCGAGCCGTTCAGCGAGCGCTTCACCCGCACCATGTCGAGCACCGGGATGCCCTCGGTGATGCAGACGATCAGCGGGATCTCGGCGTCGATCGCTTCGCAGATCGCGTCCGCAGCGCCCGGCGGCGGCACATAGATCACCGAGGCGTCGGCACCGGTCTTCTCGCGCGCCTCACGGACGGTGTCGAACACCGGCAGGCCGAGATGGGTCGAGCCGCCTTTGCCCGGCGAGGTGCCGCCGACCATCTTGGTGCCGTAGGCGATCGCCGCCTCGGAATGGAAGGTGCCGTTCTTGCCGGTGAAGCCCTGGCAGATAACGCGGGTGTTGCTGTCGATCAGAATGGACATGGTCGGTGATGCTTTCGCGGTCGAACGGAATGGTCGGAGGCAGCGGAGAGGCCGAGAGGCGGCCTCAGGCTCCCTTCACGGCGGCGACGATCTTCTGCGCGGCGTCGTCGAGATTGTCGGCGGGCAGCACGTTGAGGCCGGAATGCTTGATGATCTTCTTGCCGGCTTCGACATTGGTGCCTTCGAGGCGAACCACCAGCGGCACGTCGAGACCGACTTCCTTGACCGCCGCGACCACGCCCTCGGCGATCACGTCGCACTTCATGATGCCGCCGAAGATGTTGATCAGGATGCCCTTCACGTTCGGATCGGCGGTGATGATCTTGAACGCCGCCGTCACCTTCTCCTTGCTGGCGCCGCCGCCGACGTCGAGAAAGTTGGCCGGGGCCATGCCGTACAGCTTGATGATGTCCATCGTCGCCATGGCGAGGCCGGCGCCGTTGACCATGCAGCCGATGGTGCCGTCGAGGGTGACGTAATTGAGGTCGTATTTCGACGCCTCGATCTCCTTGGCGTCTTCCTCGGTCTCGTCGCGCAGCGCCTGGATGTCGATGTGGCGGTACAGCGCGTTGCCGTCGAACGAGATCTTGGCGTCGAGACACTTCAGATCGCCCTGCTTGGTCAGCACCAGCGGGTTGATCTCGAGCATGTCCATGTCTTTGGCGACGAACGCGGCGTACAGCTTGGCCACCATCGCCTCGGCCTGCTTGGCCTGATCGCCCTTCAGGTTGAGCGCCTTGGCGACGGTGCGGCCGTGATGACCCATGATGCCGGTCGCCGGATCGACGGTGAACGACACGATCTTTTCAGGCGTCTCGTGGGCGACGTCCTCGATCGACATGCCGCCCTCGGTCGAGACCACGAACGAAATCCGCGAGGTGGCGCGATCGACCAGCAGCGACAGGTAGAACTCCTTGTCGATGTCGGAGCCTTCCTCGATGTAGAGGCGGTTGACCTGCTTGCCGTCGGCTCCGGTCTGCACCGTCACCAGCGTGGCGCCGAGCATCTGCTTGGCGTAGTCCTTGACCTCGTCGATCGACTTGGCGAGGCGGACGCCGCCCTTGTCGCCCGCGGAGGCTTCCTTGAACTTGCCCTTGCCGCGGCCGCCGGCGTGGATCTGGCTTTTCACCACCCAGACCGGACCGCCGAGCTGCTTGGCGGCAGCTTCCGCCTCGGACGCCTTGAAGATCGGGAAGCCGTGCCCCACCGGGACGCCGAACTCGCGCAGCACCGCCTTGGCCTGGTATTCGTGAATATTCATGGAATTGCCCCTCGCCAGATCGCTTCCGGCCGGTTGAACCGCGACGCTGCGCCGACCCTCGCCGGGCCGGCGCAGCCAGTTGGGTTAGACGTTCCTCAGCGCCCGAGCAGATCGGGCGCAATCTTCTTGCAGGCGTCGACCAGGCCCTGAACGGCAGCGACCGACTTGTCGAACGCTTCCTTGTCCTTGCCGGCCAGTTCGATCTCGACGATGCGCTCGACGCCCTTGTCGCCGATCACCACCGGCACGCCGACATACATGTCCTTGACGCCGTATTCGCCGTTGAGGTGAGCCGCGACCGGCACCACCCGCTTCTTGTCCTTCAGATAGCTCTCGGCCATCGCGATCGCCGACGCCGCCGGGGCGTAGAACGCCGAGCCGGTCTTCAGCAGGTTGACGATCTCGGCGCCGCCGTTGCGGGTGCGGTCGACGATCTCGTCGAGGCGGGCCTGCGAGGTCCAGCCCATCTTGATCAGGTCGGGGAGCGGAATGCCGGCGACGGTCGAGTACTTCACCAGCGGCACCATGGTGTCGCCGTGGCCACCGAGCACGAAGGCGGTGACGTCTTCGACCGAGACGTTGAATTCGTCGGCCAGGAAGTAACGGAACCGCGCCGAGTCGAGCACGCCGGCCATGCCGACGACCTTCTTGGCCGGCAGGCCGGAGGCCTTCTGCAGCGCCCACACCATCGCGTCGAGCGGGTTGGTGATGCAGATCACGAACGCGTCGGGCGCGTACTTCTTGATGCCGGCGCCGACCTGCTCCATCACCTTCAGATTGATGCTGAGCAGATCGTCACGGCTCATGCCCGGCTTGCGCGGCACGCCGGCGGTGACGATCACCACGCGGGCGCCCTCGATCGCCTCATAGGAATTGGCGCCGGTCAGCTTGGAGTCGAAACCGTCGACCGGGGAGGACTCCGCGATATCCAGCGCCTTGCCCTGCGGCACGCCCTCGGCGAT
>NZ_QPFS01000142.1:0-11647 GCF_010906995.1 Rhodopseudomonas sp. WA056
CAGGCAGACAGTGCGGCGGTTCGGATGCGCCAGCGCGAAGCCGACCGAGGCCGGCAGCGACCACCCCAAGCCGCCACTCGCCATCGTGGCAAAGCTGTCCTGGCCCGGCATCGGCATGAACTTCTGCATCGCCGGACGATGCGACGGCGCCTCCTCGACCAGCATCACGCTTTCCGGCATCACGGCGCGCAGCGTATGCAGCAGAACCTCCGCCGGCATCGGCTCGGCCGGCTGCGGCGCCGGCGGCACGGCGCGAGCCGGCGGTGCGGCCCGCTTGGTTTCCGGCAGCAGCGCCAGCAGCAGCGTGAGGGCAGGAGTCATCGTCGCGATGATGCTGGTGCCGAGCGGCGTCACCGTGGCGGCGTCGGCATCGTCGGTGATCTGGAACAGCTTCGAGGCGCCGTCGAAGATCGCGGCGTGGCCTTCGACATGGAAGGTGAACACGGGCGCGCCGATCACCACGACGACATCGTAAGCGCCGAGCGCTTCGGACATTTGCCCCGGCGAGGCTGGCAGGAAGCCGGCGAACAGCGGGTGCCGTTCGGGGAAGCTGCAACGGGCGGAGAACGGCGACACCCACACCGGCGCTCGCGCGCGCTCGGCGAGCTGCACCATCAGCCCGACCGCCGCGGCACGATCGACAGCGGGGCCGACCACCAGCGCCGGCTTCTTGGCTTCGGCGAGCGTATCGGCCAGCGCCTGCATCGTCGCACGATCCGGCCCGAGCTCGCGCGTTATCGTGCGCGGCGGCACCGGCGCCGCAGGCCGCGCCCAATCGTCGATCGGCACCGACACGAAGGTCGGGCCGCATGGCGGCTGCATCGCCACATAGTAGGCACGGGCGATCGCGGCGGGCACGTCTTCGGCGCGCGCCGGCTCGACGCTGTATTTCACATAAGGCCGCGGAAATTCGCTCGCGCGCTCGGCGCCGAGGAAGGCCTGCAAGGGCAGAAGACTACGCGCCTGCTGCCCGGCGGTGATCACCAGCGGCGTCTGGTTCTTGAAGGCGGTGTAGATGTTGCCGAGCGCGTTGCCGACGCCGGCGGCCGAATGCAGATTGACGAAGCCGGCATTGCGCGTCGCCTGCGCATAGCCGTCCGCCATCGCCACCGCCGAGGCTTCCTGCAGCGCCAGCACGTAGTCGATATCGTCCGGCCAGTCGCTGAGGAACGGCAGCTCGGTCGATCCGGGATTGCCGAACACCTTGTCGATCCTGAAGGCGCGCAGCAGGTCGAGCGTGGCGGATTTGACGGTGGTCGCCGCGTGCGACTTCGGCTTCTTCGGCAAGGCGGTTCCTCCGGTGCAAGGCACCGTGCTTGTTGCTTGCCGTCGATCAATCAGGAGGAGGGGAGGGGAGTCAATATGTCCCCCCGGTCCTTATGTCCGCGCGGTCATTCCGGGTTCGCGCGCCCTTCGCGCGCGAACCCGGAATCCCGAAATTGTGGAAACGTCGGAGTCGCAGAACAGCTCGAGATTCCGGGGTCGCTCACTTTCGTGAGCGCCCCGGAATGACGTGCATGTTGCAAAGAGCTACCAGCTCGCCGTGGCCTTCATGGTCGGCACGCCGTCGGCGTTGGCGGTCCACAGCTCGAGGCCGGTTGCGGTCTCGTTGGCGTTGATGCTGAAGTCGGCGCCGTCGAACAGCGGCTGGACGCCGCGATAGCTGAAGGTCTTCGGCGCACTGCCCTTGAGCTTGGCAGCGAATTCGACCAGCAGCGCGGCCTGCATCGGGCCGTGCACGATCAGGCCGGGATAGCCCTCGACCTTGGTGACATAGTCGCGGTCGTAGTGGATGCGGTGGCCGTTGAAGGTCAGCGCCGAATAGCGGAACAGCAGCACCGGATCGGCGAGGTGGCTCTCGCGATGCTTGGCGGCCGGCGGCGCAGCCGCAGGCTTGGCCGGCGCTGCCGGAGCGGCGGACGGCGGCGGCACGTCGCGATAGACGATGTCCTGGCGGTCGCGGATCGCAACGCCGCGGGGCGTGGTGATCTCATGATTGACGGTGACGAAGCACAGCGTGCCGGTCGAGCCCTGCTTGATCGTCACGTCGCCGATCGTCGAGGTCCGGGTCACTTCGTCGCCGACCTTGAGCGCGTCGACAAACTGCAGTTCGCCGCCCGCCCACATCCGGCGCGGCAGCGGCACCGGCGGCAGGAAGCCGCCGCGGGTCGGATGGCCGTCGGGGCCGAGCTGATCCATCGGGTACACCGGCTGGCCGAGGCACCAATGCACGGTGAACGGCGCGGCGTCACCGGCCTGCGGCTTGCCGATGTCGAGGAACAGCGTCGCGCGCAGCCCCTTCACGAGCTGCGGCGTGACCAGGTCGGTGGCCTGTTCGCTGCGGCCGATCCACTGCCGCAGATGATCGATATCGAGCGCGTCGGTCATGCTGGTCCTCGCTTACTTGCCCGCTTACTTGCGCTTGTCGCCGATGCCCGGCACGGCGCCGTAGTGCCGGTCCTCGCCGACCACGATCGCGGCCGGCGCCGGATAGGTCACCTTGCCGTTCGGGGTGTCGACCTCGATCCGGCGCAGATGCGGATGGTGCGACAGGTCTTCCATGGTGTTGACTTCGGCGAATGCGATGTCGGCTGCGGCCAGATGTTCGAGCAGATCGTCGCGGGTCAGCGAACCGAAGATGTCGGCGACGATCTTGTCGGTGTAGGCGCGGTTCTTCACCCGCTCGACGCCGCTGCACAGCCGCGGATCGGTCGCGAGGTCCGGTTGGCGCAGCACGTCCGAGCACAGCTTCTTCCACTCGCGCTCGCTCTGGATCGAGATCAGGATGTCCTTGCCGTCTTTCGAGGTGAACACGCCGTAGGGCGCGATCGACGGATGAGCGAGGCCGAGCCGCTTCGGCGGATTGCCGGCCTCGGCGTTGAGCAGCGGCACGGTCAGCCAGTCGGCCATCACGTCGAACATCGAGATCCGGATGTCGGCACCCTGGCCGGTGCGGCCGCGGCCGATCAAGGCCTCGAGGATTGCCGCGTGCGCCGTTGCGCCGGTGGCGACGTCGACGATCGACATGCCGACACGCGAGGCGCTTTCCGGGCCGCCGGTGATCGAGGCGAGACCGCTCTCGGCCTGGATCAGCAGATCATAGGCCTTGCGATGAGCGTAGGGGCCGTCATCGCCGTAGCCGGAGATCGTGCAGATGATCAGCTTCGGATAGTCCTTGCGCAGCCGCTCGCGGGCGAAGCCGAGCTTGTCCATCGAGCCGGGCTTCAGATTCTGCAGCAGCACGTCGGCCGAGGCGATCAGCTTTTCCAGCTCGGCGCGGCCCTCATTGGTGGCGAGGTCGACCACCGCGGATTCCTTGCCGCGGTTGAGCCAGACGAAGTAGCTGCTCTGGCCCTTGGCGGCGTGATCGTAGCCGCGGGCGAAGTCGCCCTCGGGGCGTTCGATCTTGATGACATGGGCGCCGGCATCGGCCAGCCGCGAGCTGCAATACGGCGCCGCGACCGCCTGTTCGACGGCGATGACGGTCAGTCCTTCGAGCGGAAGCATCAATAGTCCCCACAGTGGTCATTCCGGGGCGCCGCGCAGCGGCGAACCCGGAATCCAGATGTTATCTGCGTGTCAGATTCCGGGTTCGCGCGTTCCGCGCGCCCCGGAATGACAAGCGTGTTGTCCGGCGGCGGGCGCACGCCGTGGGCGGCTGGCAATCAGTACGACCGCGGCATTCCGAGCACGTGCTCGGCGAGATGCGACAGGATCAGGTTGGTCGAGATCGGTGCGACCTGATACAGCCGGGTTTCGCGGAACTTGCGCTCGACGTCGTATTCCTCGGCGAAGCCGAAGCCGCCATGGGTCTGGATGCAGGCGTTGGCCGCTTCGAACGACGCATCGGCGGCGAGCATCTTGGCCATGTTGGCTTCGGCGCCGCAATCCATGCCGGCTTCGTATTTGCGGGTGGCTTCCTTCACCATCAGCTCGGCGGCGCGCATGTTGGCGTAGGCCTTGGCGATCGGGAACTGGATGCCCTGGTTCTGGCCGATCGGGCGGCCGAACACGGTCCGGTCCTTGGCGTAGGCGCTGGCCTTGGCGATGAACCACTTGGCGTCGCCGACGCACTCCGAGGCGATCAGGATGCGCTCGGCATTCATGCCGGACAGGATGTAGCGGAAGCCCTTGCCTTCCTCGCCGATCAGATTCTCCTTCGGTACCTTGAGGTCGGTGAAGAACACTTCGGTGGTGGCGTGGTTCATCATGGTGCGGATCGGGCGGATCTCGAGGCCATGGCCGCGCGCCTCGCGCATGTCGACCAGGAACACCGACAGGCCCTCGGTCTTCTTGGTCACCTGATCCTTCGGCGTGGTGCGCGCGAGCAGGATCATCAGGTCGGAATATTCGGCGCGGCTGGTCCAGATCTTCTGGCCGTTGACGACGTAGTCGCCGTTATCGTCTTTCTTGGCGAAGGTCTTCAGCGAGGTGGTGTCGGTGCCCGAGGTCGGCTCGGTGACGCCGAACGCCTGCAGCCGCAGTTCACCGCTGGCGATCTTCGGCAGCCACTTGGCTTTCTGCTCGTCGCTGCCGTGCCGCAGCAGAGTACCCATGGTGTACATCTGGGCGTGGCAGCCGCCGCCGTTGCAGCCGGCGCGCTGGATCTCTTCCAGGATCGCGGCCGCCGCCGACAGCTTCAGACCGGCGCCGCCGTACTCCTCCGGGATCAGAACCGAGAGGTAGCCGGCCTCCGTCAGGGCGTCGACGAACGCCTTGGGATAGGCCATCTCGCGGTCGAGTTTGCGCCAGTATTCGCCGGGAAACTGCGCGCACAGTTTGGCGACGGCGTCGCGGATGTCGTGGTATTCGTCCTGCTCCGCGGCATGGTGTTTCATCGGCTGCGTCTTCTTGTTGGTTTTGGGGGGAGGTCATGAGACCTGGACCGGCAAGGACTCGTAGCCCTTGACGAAGCTCGAATACACCCGCTTCGGCTCCCCGACAACTTCAATGCGCGTAAAACGCTTAAGCATCTCCTCCCATACGATCCTCAGTTGCAATTCGGCCAGACGCATCCCGACGCACCGATGGATACCGAAACCGAACGACAGGTGGATCCGGGCCCGGGCGCGGTCGATGATGAATTCCTCCGGGCGCTCGATCACCTCGTCGTCGCGATTGCCCGAAACGTACCACATCACCACCCGGTCGCCCTTGCGGATGGTCTTGCCGCCGAGCTCGGTGTCCGCAAGGGCGGTGCGGCGCATGTGCGCCAGCGGGGTCTGCCAGCGGATCACCTCCGGCACCATGGTGTCGATCAGCTTCGGATTGGCCCGCAGCTTCTCGAACTCCTGCGGGTTCTCGTTCAGCGCCAGCACCGAGCCCGACATGGTGTTGCGGGTGGTGTCGTTGCCGCCGACGATCAACAGCAGGATGTTGCCGATCAGGTTGTCGCGGTCCATCTCCCGGGTGGCGTCGTGATGCGCCATCATCGACAGCAGGTCGTTGCGCGGCTCCGAGTTCACCCGCTCGTTCCACATCCGGGCGAAATACGCGGCGCATTCGTTCAGTTCGTCGCGGCGCTGCTGCTCGGATTCGACCACGCCGCTCTTCGGCAGCGCGGTGGCGACGTCCGACCAGCGCGTCAGCTTGCGGCGTTCGTCGAACGGAAAATCGAACAGCGTCGCCAGCATCTGGGTCGTCAGCTCGATCGAGACGCGGTCGACGAAGTTGAAGGTCTCGCCCCGCGGCAGGCCGTCGAGCACCTTCTGGGTCCGGCCGCGGATCAGCACCGCGAGTTCGTCCAGATGGTCCGGCGTGAACATCGGCGACACCGTCTTGCGCTGTGCCGAATGCCGCGGCTCGTCCATCGCGATGAAGCTCGGCCAGTCGTAGCCGACCGGCGCGTCGCGGATCGAGATGCCGCCGAGCGTCGAATCCGACGAGAAGATCTGGTGACTGGTGTCGACATGCATGATGTCGTTGTACTTGGTCACGCTCCAATACGGCTCGATCGGCGCGTTGGTGCAGTAGTGCACCGGCTCTTCCTTGCGCAGCCGTTCGAACCACGGCCACAGCGTGTCGTCGCGGAAGTGCCGCGGCGCACCGGGGTGGAAGTCCTTCAGCGGGGTCGCATAGGCTTCCTCGCGCGCCGCCCGCAGCCGCGCCGCTTTTCCGCTCTCGATGGTGCCGTGCATCGTCGTCCTCCCTGGCCATGTCGTGGACGCTCGCCGCGTGTCGGCGGCGGTCGCGATCGGATTTTCGGTCCCGCCATGGTTCGGTCCGGCGGGTTCGGCTTTATGATCAGATCGTCAACCGGCGGCTGCGGCAAGGCACCTTTGCGGGGCTTGCCCGGCGGTTCGAACAAATTGATTTGACGGTAGAAAAGCGCCCGCGCGGCGACTTGCGTCGACAAGCTGGAGACCATGCTGCGGCGCCCCACCATTGGAGCCTTCTCAGGCTCCCGGCGCCGTGACATGGTGCGCGCAAACAACACACGGCGGCGCGACGAGGTGCCGCCGAGCGGAGCGAGCACCCAGCATGATTCCCAACGCGCAGAGCCTGTTCAACTTCGATCTCGGCGAGACCGCCGACGCGATCCGCGAGACCGTTCGCGACTTCGCCGCCAACGAGATCGCGCCGCGCGCCGAGGCCATCGACAAGACCAACACCTTCCCGCGCGACCTGTGGCCGAAGCTCGGCGCGCTCGGTCTGCACGGCATCACCGTCGAGGAAGACTACGGCGGCGCCGGGCTCGGCTATCTCGAGCACTGCATCGCCATGGAGGAGATCTCGCGCGCCTCGGCCTCGGTCGGCCTGTCCTACGGCGCGCACTCCAACCTCTGCATCAATCAGATCCGCCGCAACGGCAACGAAGCGCAGAAGCGCAAATATCTGCCGAAGCTGATCTCGGGCGAGCACGTCGGCGCGCTGGCGATGAGCGAGCCCGGCGCCGGCTCCGACGTGGTGTCGATGAAGACCCGCGCCGAGAAGAAGGGCGACCGTTACGTCCTGAACGGCAACAAGATGTGGATCACCAACGGCCCGATCGCTGAGACGCTGGTGGTCTACGCCAAGACCGATCCGGCCGCTGGTCCGCGCGGCATGACGGCGTTCCTGATCGAGAAGGGCTTCAAGGGATTCAGCACCGCGCAAAAGCTCGACAAGCTCGGGATGCGCGGCTCCGACACCGGCGAACTGGTGTTCGAGGATTGCGAAGTGCCGGAGGAGAACGTGCTCGGCGAGGTCGGCCGCGGCGTCAACGTGCTGATGAGCGGGCTCGATTACGAGCGCGCGGTGCTGGCCGCCGGCCCGGTCGGCATCATGCAGGCCTGCATGGACGTGGTGCTGCCCTATGTGCACGAGCGCAAGCAGTTCGGCGAGCCGATCGGCACCTTCCAACTGGTGCAAGGCAAGGTCGCCGACATGTACGTGACGATGAACGCCTCGCGCGCCTACGTCTATGCGGTGGCGAAGGCCTGCGATCGCGGCGAGACCACGCGTGAAGACGCTGCCGGCGCGATCCTGTACGCCGCAGAACGCGCCACGCAATGCGCGCTCGACGCGATCCAGTTGCTCGGCGGCAACGGCTACATCAACGACTATCCGACCGGCCGCCTCTTGCGCGATGCCAAGCTCTACGAAATCGGCGCCGGCACCAGCGAGATCCGCCGCATGCTGATCGGCCGGGAGCTGTTCACCAAGACGGCATAAGGAGTCCCCTTCACCGAGGACGCCACTGTGGCGCCCTTGCTTTGCCATCGGCCGCCCCTAAAGCTCCTCCCTTGCTCCGAATTCGAGGGAGAAATCATGGACGCGAAGGAAGTCGCCGCGCATTGGGAGAGCAACGCCGAGACATGGACCATGCTCTCCCGCGCCGGCCATGATCGATACCGGGATGCGTTGAATACGCCGGCCTTCCTCGCGATGCTGCCGCCGGTTGCCGGTCTTGGAGGGCTTGATCTCGGTTGCGGCGATGGCACCAACACGCGTGCCGTCGCGCGGCTGGGCGCGTCGATGACGGGCCTCGACATCGCCCCGACCTTCCTGCGTCATGCCCGCGAAGCCGAGCGACGTGATCCTCTCGGCGTGAACTACGTACTGGGAGACGGGCTCACGCTGCCGTTTGCCGACCGAAGTTTCGATTTCGTAACGGCCTTCATGTCGATGATGGACATGGTCGACCAGGCGGCAACGCTGCGGGAGGTGGCGCGACTGCTGAGGCCGGAAGGCTTCCTGCAGTTCTCCATCCTGCACCCCTGCTTCGTGCCGCCGACACGCCGCAACATCCGGAATGCGCAGGGGGCTCCGGTGGCTGTCGAAGTGGCCGACTACTTCGACGAGAGCGACGGCCGCGTCGAACGATGGTTGTTTTCCAGTGTTTCGCCCGAGCAGCAGGCCGTGCTGACGCCGTTTGCGGTGCCCCGCTTTCACCGCACGCTGTCGACCTGGGTCGCGATGATCGTCGGGGCAGGGCTCTCGATCGAGGCATTCGGTGAGCCGAGGGCCTCGGAAGAGGTTGCGGCGGCCGAACCGATTGTGGCCGACACGCGGGTGGCGCCGATCATTCTGCATGTCCGCGCGAGGCTTCCGGCGACGCTCCAGAGCGGTTCATCGATTGATTGAAGCGAACTTTGCCCTTCCCTAAGGGCACGGAGTCCTCGTCCTGAGGAGCCCGGCAATGCCGGGCGTCTCGAAGGATGAGGAGCCGTCAGGCCTGCAGCGCATGGTTCGAGACGGCGCTTCGCGCCTCCTCACCATGAGGTTGTACCTGTTGTGAGCACTCCAAGGCACAGCCGCGATTCCATCACAAGACAGAAACGTTCTAGCGCGTCAGCCGGTTCACCCTGGCGACGTAGCTCCTGACGTCTGTGAGGACTTGCGGCAGCACGGCTTTGACTTCGGGGACGGTCATGCCGGGGCGGATCGCCGGATGGTACAGGATGTTCAACAGGTACTGATCGTAGACGTCGAAATAGCCCTTCTGCACGTCGTCGTTGAACATCGTCCACGGCACTTCGTCGGTGTCGTTGATCGGGCCGAGCGACTGCAGCAGTTCCTCATAGGCGCAGTCGCGGAACACGAAGTCGCCGTTGTCGACCGTGAGGATGACGTCCGAGCGTTCGATCTCGAAGCGGTCGTTCTTGCGGAACCCGGACAGGCATTGCGGGTCGAGGCTGTCGTGGATCTCTCTGGCGCGCTCTTCGCCGTAGAAGGCCGCGATCGTCTTGCGCAGGTTGCGGTCGCGGACCAGATGCACGGTGACGTTGGCCTCGTCGGCGTTGTCGGTCATCGCGATGTCGAGATGCTGGATACGTCCGGCGATGTCCGCGACGATCCGGGCGAGTTCCGCGCGGCGGTGGGCATGGCCGTCGCCTTCGGCGTAGACTCGCACCGGCGCCTCGTATTTGCGGATGCGGTCGACCCGTCCGGCGAGATGATACTCGGCGCCGAACGCGGTCTTGAAGAACCCGTCGACGATCTGGCTGTCGGTGAAGTCGATCTTCTCGGAGCGCTGATGGCCGGAGAAGTCGGTCGCTTCACGGCCGCCGGCCGGCACCGCCACGAGCAGGCCGGCCACGGCGACCACCGCCGCCGCGAGTGCAGGTCGAAGATGCCGGGCGCCGCATTGCATTGCGAAAGGCTGCCGGAATTCGCTCAGCCGCACAACCGGCAATTCGACAGGGGCCGGCTGTGCACGCAGCCCTCGGCGGATCGTGTCAGTTCTTGACCACCACCACGGTGCCGACCCGGACCCGGTCGTACAGATCCTTGACGTCGTCGTTGGTCATGCGGAAGCAGCCGGACGACACCGCCTGGCCGATCGTCTCCGGTTCGTTGGAGCCGTGGATGCGGTACAGCGTCGAGCCGAGATACATCGCCCGCGCGCCCAGCGGATTGTCCTCGCCGCCGGCCATGTAGCGCGGCAGATCGGGGCGGCGGCGCAGCATCTGGGCCGGCGGCGTCCAGCCCGGCCACTCGCGCTTGGCGGTGATGCGGTGAGTGCCCGACCAGCGGAAGCCGTCGCGGCCGACCCCGATGCCGTAGCGCAGCGCGGTGCCGTCGCCCTGGACCAGGTAGAGCCGGCGCTCGCGGGTGCTGATGACGATGGTTCCCGGAGCATACCGGCCCTCGAACATCACCGTTTCGCGCGGGATCGGATTGGCGCTCGGGCCCGACTGATAGAACGGTCCGAAGCCCATCACCGCGCGCAGGTCCATTTCCTGCGCCGAAGCGGCGGTCGGCAGGGTGGCGATCGAGATCAGCGCGAGCGCACTGGCGGCAAGTCGACGAACCATTCCGAAACCTCGCAATCTTCGTTTCGCTCCGAACTGGCCACAATCGCACCGATTGCGCAAGCCGGCCGCGGTACGCAGCCGCACGCGTCCGCCGCAGTCCTGCCGCGCGCCGTCTCCCTTTGACGAAGCGGTGGAACAATGATTGATCGGATGCAGAAATTGCAAATCGGGAGCGAAACGATGAATGGTGCCGAGAGTCTGGTGCGGACGCTGGTCAAGGGCGGCGTCGATGTCTGCTTCACCAATCCCGGCACTTCGGAAATGCACTTCGTCGCCGCGCTCGACCGGGTCGAGGGGATGCGCTGCGTGCTCGGCCTGTTCGAGGGCGTCGTAACCGGCGCCGCCGACGGCTACTACCGGATGAAGGGCACGCCGGCCTCGACGCTGCTGCATCTCGGCCCCGGTCTCGCCAACGGTCTCGCCAATCTGCACAACGCCAAGAAGGCGGCCTCCGGCATCGTCAACATCGTCGGCCAGCACGCCACCTACCACATCGACTACAACGCGCCGCTGACCTCGGATATCGAAGGCCTGGCGCGGCCGATGTCGGCCTGGGTCCGCACCTCGCCGGACGCCAGATCGGTGGCGCGCGACGGTGCCGCCGCGATCGCCGCGGCCAAGAGCTCGCCGGCGCAGATCGCCACCCTGATCCTGCCGGCCGACACCGCCTGGAACGAGGCCGACGGCGTCGCCGACGTGCCGGAACACAGTCAGCGCCCGAGCTATTCGCCGCAGGCGGTCGAGGCCGCCGCGCGCGTGTTGCGCTCCGGCGAGCCGACGCTGCTGCTGCTGTCCGGCGGCGCGCTCACTGAGCATGGCCTCGCGCTGGCGCAGCGCATCGCCGGCAAGACCGGCGCTAAGGTGATGGGCCAGACCTACAACGCCCGGATGGCGCGCGGGCAGGGACGCTACTGGATCGAGCGGATTCCCTACGTGGTCGATGCCGCGCTGTCGATCCTGAAGCAGTTCCGCCACATCGTGCTGGTCGAGGCGATGGATCCGGTGGCGTTCTTCGCCTATCCGGACAAGCCGAGCCTGCTGAAGCCGGAAGGCTGCGAGGCGCACCGCGTCACGGAAGTGGGCGAGAATTCGGTCGCGGCGCTGGAAGCGCTGGCCGGCGCGCTCGGCGCCAAGGCGAGCGACGCCGCGCCGCAGAAGCTGGTCGAAATTGCGAGGCCGACCGGCGCGCTGACGCTCGACAGCATCGCCCAGGCGATCGCCATGGCGATCCCGGAGAACGGCATCGTGATCGATGAATCGATCACCACCGGCCGCGGCTTCTTCCCGCCGACGGCGGCGGCCGCGCCGCACGACTGGCTGCAGAATCTCGGCGGCTCGATCGGGTTTTCACCGCCGGTCGCGGTCGGCGCCGCGGTGGCCTGCCCGGACCGCAAGGTGCTGTGCATGGT
>NZ_QPFS01000143.1:0-11602 GCF_010906995.1 Rhodopseudomonas sp. WA056
CGGCGGAACCCCGGATTCCACGTCTGGTGGAAGGCGCCCCCTTACCCCATCCCCTCTCCCCGCAGGCGGGAAGAGGGAGAAGTCGGCAGCGCGGCTTACGGCCGGTCCATCTTGCAGGTGGTCGGCAGCATGGTCTGGGCGGTTTCGATCTTGGCGACCTGCTTCCAGCCCCAGCCGGTCTTCTCTTCGTCGAACTGACCCGCAGCGATGTCGCCGAACGAGGAGATGTAGATCGGCTGGAAGAACTGGTGATCGTCCTTCCGCATTTCGCCTTCGCCGCCGCTGAACACCTCGAACTTCATGCCTTCGAGCGCCTGGGCGACCTTCACCGGATCGAGCGACTTGGCCTTCTCGGCGGCGGCAGCGAACATCCGCATCTCGTTCACGGCGCGCGGGTACCACAGACCGAGATCGACCTTGGCGCGGAACGCCTTTTCGAAGTCCTGGGACTGTTTGTGGTCGACGTTGGCGAAGCCCTCGGTGACCTGGAACACCTGGTGGTTCAGCCCGGTCTGCTTGATCGCGGTCGGGCCGCCGGCGCCGCCGGCATAATAAGTGTACCAGCTCACCTTGAGCCCGGCGTCGGCAGCGGCCTTCAGCAGCAGGGCGATGTCCTGGCCCCAGTTTCCGGTGACGACGGTGTCGGCGCCCGACGCCTTGATCTTAGCGACGTAGGGGGCGAAATCGCTGATCTTCAGCAGCGGATGCAGCTCGTCACCGACGATCTCGACGTCCGGACGCTTCTTGGACAGCATCGCCCGGGCCTGGGTGCGGACCGACTGGCCGAAGGAGTAGTCCTGGTTGATCAGATAGACCTTTTTGATCGCAGGCGTATCCTTCATGTAGTTGGTCAGCGCCTCCATCTTGATGTCGGAGTTCGCATCCCATCGGAAATGCCAGAAGCTGCACTTTTCGTTGGTCAGCACCGGATCGACCGCGGCGTAATTGAAGTACAGCACTTCCTTGCCGGGGTTGCGCTCGTTGTATTTGGTGAGGAAGTCCGACAGCGCGCCGGCGACCGAGGAGCCGTTGCCCTGGGTGACGTAGCGCACGCCGGAGTCGATCGCCTTCTGCGCCTGGATCAGACTCTCTTGCGGATTGGTCTTGTTGTCGAGCGGAACGATCTCGACCTTCTTGCCGAGGATGCCGCCCTTGGCGTTGAGCTCGTCGGCGAGATACTGGAAGGTCTTGAGTCCGCCTTCGCCGACACTGGCGCCGCCGCCCGACAACGGGTCGATGTAGCCGATCTTGACGGTCTCCTGCGCGATCGCTGTGGAACCGAACATCGGCAGCACGAGTGCGGCCGCTAGAAGTGCTTTACGCATATATCAGTCCTCCCTGAATCCTTGACCGGATCGTTTGTTGCTATGGTGTTAGCGCAGATCAGATGCGCGTTTCAACCGCCGTGTGATGATTACTTCGGATGTGGTGAACTTCTTTGCAGTCTGATCGTCTGTCGTGCGGACGTCGCGTCCGCATGTCGGACGTCGACAGATCGCAATTCCGTCAAATGGAATGATCTGCGGGTGTTTGCTTCGGTGCGTTGGGCTCGGAGGTCGTCCGCGCATCGAGCAGGTTCCGCATCACCGGACTCAAACGCCGCCGGAGTCGCATCGCGCCTGGCGTCGTCGTTCGAACGCACCGATCATCGCGACGATCAGGGGCTTCATGAAGAACGCATCGTTCGCCGGCATGATCGTCGGGGCGAAGCCGTGTGCGGCGAGTTCGTCGGTGACCACCGGGCCCACCGATGCGATCGGGGTCGCGCGCAGAGCGTCGCGCAGCCGCTGCTCGCAGCCGTGGGCGCGCGCCACGTCGAACAGCCGGCGCACCTGTCCGGAACTGGTGAGCGCCAGCGCATCGACGCGGCCTTGCGCCATCTCGTCGATCGCGTTGACCACGGTCTGTTCGGCCGCGCCGGCGTCGTAGGTGTAGGGCAGTACCGCATCGACCGTCGCGCCGCGCGACGTGATGGCGTCGATCAGCGCCGCGTGATCGCGCTCGGGATAGAGCTGCAGGCCGACGCGGCGACCGGCGAGATCGTAGCGTCGCAGCGTCGCGGCGATGCCGTCCGAGGTCGGTGCGTCGGCGGTCACGGCCGGCTCGAGTCCGATCTCGCGCAGCGCGCGGCCGGGCTTGGGACCGCGAATGAAGGTGCGCGCCTCACCGACCGCGGCGACGAAGGCCTGCTCGCACCCGGTGGCGCGGGCGAGCCTGGTCAGCCGGCGCAGCCCTTCCCCGGTCAGCAGCACCAGATCGTCGAACGGCGCAGCGATCAGCCGGTCGATCCAGGCCGAGACAGGTGCGGGATCCGGCGCGTCGCGGATCTCGAACATCGGACATTGCAGGACGTCCGCCCCCTGTTCGGCGAGCAGCCTGGCGAACTGGGCCTCCTCGCGGGTCTCCAAAATCAGAATCCGCGTGCCATCGAGCCGACCGGGCATCACCATGTTCCGCTATTCGTCCTTCGTCGGGGCATCTTGCGCCGGTGGGCGGGATTGGCGCAAGCGACCCGGCGGTGCTAGAGCAGGGCACCGCAACGAGTTCCAGCGCTCGGCGCTGCTATCAAGAACGCCATGCCCCATCATCAATACGTCCTGACCCTGTCCTGTCCGGATCGCGCCGGCATCGTCTCCGCCGTCAGCACGTTCCTGTACGAGAATGGTCAGAACATTCTCGACGCCCAGCAATACAACGATACCGAGAGCGGTCACTTCTTCATGCGGGTGGTGTTCAACGCCGCCGCAAAGGTGATTCCGCTGGCGTCGCTGCGCACCGGCTTCGGCGTCATCGCCGCCAAGTTCACGATGGGCTGGCACATGCGGGACCGCGAGACCCGGCGCAAGGTGATGCTGCTGGTGTCGCAGTCCGACCATTGCCTCGCCGATATCCTGTATCGCTGGCGGGTCGGCGACCTGCACATGATCCCGACCGCGATCGTCTCCAATCACCCGCGCGAGACCTTCAGCGGCTTCGATTTCGGCGACATCCCGTTCTTCCATTTCCCGGTGAACAAGGACACGCGGCGGCAGCAGGAGGCGGCGATCACCGCGCTGATCGCCCAGACCCACACCGATCTGGTGGTGCTGGCGCGCTATATGCAGATCCTGTCGGACGAGATGTCGGCGCGGCTGGCGGGGCGCTGCATCAATATTCACCACTCGTTCCTGCCCGGCTTCAAGGGTGCGAAACCTTACCACCAGGCGTTCGACCGCGGCGTCAAGCTGATCGGCGCTACTGCGCATTACGTCACCAGTGCGCTGGACGAAGGTCCGATCATCGATCAGGACGTCGAACGCATCAGCCATCGCGACACCCCGGCCGATCTGGTGCGCAAGGGGCGCGATATCGAGCGCCGCGTGCTGTCCCGGGCGCTGCATTATCACCTCGACGATCGGGTGATCCTCAACGGTCGCAAAACGGTGGTGTTCACCGACTGACCGCGCTCACAGCGCTCCGTCCGGCGGCCGCAGCGCTTCAGGTTCGTCCGGCTCCCGCCTAACGCGCCGGCCCGCCAGGGGCCGGCTGCCCGGTCTCCGCCGCCCGCGCCGCTTCGAGCTTCTGCCGCTCGGCTGCCGGCATCTTCCGCAGCCGTTCCTGCTCCTGCATGTAGGCGTCGTACCGGGCGGTACCGGGGCGCGGCGGGGCGTCCGCCGGCAGGCCGCCTGCCCATTGCGGCACATAGTCGGCCATGCCTGTGGTCAATGCGCTGTTGATGCTGCCGCAGCCCGTCAGCGCGCCCAACATCCCCACCGCGCCCGCCACCCGCAGCCCCCGAACCAACCAAACTCGCATCGACAGATCTCGCTTCGTCGCCACCGGCAGAAGACGCCGGAGCGGGTGTTTACCGCATCCGGGCGACCGCACCAAACCCGCGACGCTATCGGATAACAGCATACCTGATATCGCACCATCATTTCAGTTTCCGTGGCAATGATATGGTCGAGCCTGCCACGGAACCGAGGTCGGTGCGTCGGATCGTCGGCGAAGATCGCCGCCGTCGCCCGGGAATCTTGCCGAACCTTTGTTCGTTCCGCGCCTGTCGTGAGACAGCGCGGCGCCGCCCCGCTAACGTAGGACGGGCCATAAGCCTCGACCAAGAGGCAAGGGAAAAGGAAACGTTCATGCGGATACGCAGAAGAATGCTGATCCAGGCCGCCTGCATCGCTGTGGCGGTCGCGGCGCCGATGACGGTGGCGGGCGCCCAGGAGACCGTGAAGATCGGCCTGATCTTGCCGATGACCAGCGGGCAGGCCTCGACCGGCAAGCAGATCGACAACGCCATCAAGCTGTACATCAAGCAGAACGGCGACACCGTCGCCGGCAAGAAGATCGAAGTGATCCTGAAAGACGACGCCGCGGTCCCCGACAACACCAAGCGGTTCGCGCAGGAACTGATCGTCAACGACAAGGTGAGCGTGATCGCCGGATTCGGCATCACACCGGCGGCGTTGGCCGCGGCACCGCTGGCGACCCAGGCGAAGGTGCCCGAAGTGGTGATGGCGGCCGGCACCTCGATCATTACCGAGCGTTCGCCCTACATCGTGCGCACCTCGTTCACTCTGCCGCAGTCCTCCACCGTGATCGGCGACTGGGCGGCGAAGAACGGCATCAAGAAAGTGGTGACGCTGACCTCCGACTACGCGCCCGGCAACGACGCGCTGGCGGCGTTCAAGCAGCGCTTCACCGCAGGCGGCGGCCAGATCGTCGAGGAGGTCAAGGTTCCGCTGGCGAACCCGGACTTCGCCCCGTTCCTGCAGCGCGCCAAGGACTCCAAGCCGGATGCGATGTTCGTGTTCGTGCCGGCCGGGCAGGGCGGCAACTTCATGAAGCAGTTCGCCGAGCGCGGCCTCGACAAGTCGGGCATCAAGGTGATCGGTCCCGGCGACGTGATGGATGACGACCTGTTGAACAGCATGGGCGATGCCGCGATCGGCGTGGTCACCGCGCACATCTATTCGGCGGCGCATCCGTCCGAGAAGAACAAGGCGTTCGTCGCCGCCTACAAGAAGGAATTCGGCCAGCGTCCCGGCTTCATGGCGGTCGGCGGCTATGACGGCATCCACCTGATCTACGAAGCGCTGAAGAAGACCGGCGGCAAGGCCGACGGCGATTCGCTTGTAGCCGCGATGAAGGGTATGGCCTGGGAGAGCCCGCGCGGCCCGATCTCGATCGATCCCGACACCCGTGACATCGTCCAGAACGTCTACATCCGCAAGGTCGAGAAGGTCGACGGCGAGCTCTACAACGTCGAGTTCGACAAGGTCGACGCGGTGAAGGACCCGGGCAAGACGAAGAAGTAAGCGACTGCGCGCTCCGATTTGGCTTTCGTCATTCCGGGGCGCGCGCAGCGCGAGCCCGGAATCTCGCTCAACAACCTCTGGATTCCGGGTTCGCTCGCTGGCGCGAGCGCCCCGGAATGACGACAGCGAAGTGATGCGAGCCCATGACCCTGCTCACCATTCTTTTCGACGGTGTCGCCTACGGCATGTTGCTGTTCGTGCTCGCGTGCGGGCTTGCGGTGACGCTCGGGCTGATGAATTTCGTCAATCTCGCCCACGGCGCATTCGCGATGGCCGGTGGCTATGTCTGCGCCGTGCTGGTCAATCAGGCCGGCTGGCCGTTCCTCGCCGCGCTGCCGCTCGCCTTCCTCGCCAGCGCAGCGATCGGCGCGGTGCTGGAGCGGCTGCTGTATCGGCACCTCTACGCCCGGTCGCATCTCGACCAGGTGCTGTTCAGCGTCGGGCTGGTGTTCATGTCGGTCGCCACGGTCGATTACATCATGGGCTCGTCGCGGGTGTTCATGCAGTTGCCGGAAGCGCTGCAGGGCCAGATCGACCTGTTCGGCGTCGGCATCGGCCGCTACCGACTGATGATCATCGTGATCTGCGGCCTCCTGACCGTCGGCCTGCAACTGATCCTGGCGAAGACGCGGTTCGGCAGCCGGCTGCGCGCCGCGGTCGACGATCCGCGGGTCGCGAGCGGCCTCGGCATCAACGTGCCGCAGGTGTTCGCGCTGACCTTCGCGTTCGGCTGCGGACTGGCCGGCTTCGGCGGCGCGCTGAGCGCCGAAATCCTCGGGCTCGATCCGTATTTCCCACTGAAGTTCATGATCTACTTCCTGATCGTCGTCACCGTCGGCGGCTCCTCTTCGATTACCGGGCCGTTCCTCGCCTCTCTGCTGCTCGGCATCGGCGACGTCGCCGGCAAATATTATCTACCCAAGCTCGGCCCGTTCGTGATCTACACCATCATGATCGTGATCTTGATCTGGCGTCCCAACGGCCTGTTCGGCCGCACTGCGGCACGCTGATGACCATGTCGACCCCTCCCGAAACCGTCGGCTTCTACGCTCGTCGCAGCGCGCGCTGGCACTGGGCCGAGTTCGCGTTCTGGGTCGTGCTGATCGGCTGCGGCCTGCTGTTCCCGTCGCGCTATCTGATCATGACCGAGATCGTCCGGCTCGGCCTGTTCGCGCTGTCGCTCGATCTGATCCTCGGCTATGCCGGCATCGTCTCGCTCGGCCACGCCGCGTTCTTCGGCGTCGGCGCTTATTGTGCCGGCCTGCTGGCGCTGCATGGCATCGTCGGCGAGCCAGTGCTGGCGCTGCTGGTCGCCGGCCTCGTCGCTGCGGTGCTCGGCTTCGCCACCAGCTTCCTCGTGATCCGCGGCGTTGACCTCACCCGGCTGATGGTGACGCTCGGCATCGCGCTGCTGCTCGAAGCGCTGGCGGAGCGGTTCTCCGACATCACCGGCGGCACCGACGGCCTGCAGGGCATCGTGATGCAACCGCTGCTCGGCATCTTCGAGTTCGACATCTTCGGCAAGGTCGGGTTCTGGTACACCGTCGCGGTGCTGTTCGTGCTGTTCCTGTTGGCGCGCCGGGTGATGCATTCGCCGTTCGGCCTGAGCTTGCGCGCGATCCGCAACAACCCGCTGCGCGCCTCGGCGGTCGGCATCCCGGTCAACACCCGTCTGATCGCGATCTACACCTTCGCGGCGTTCTACGCCGGCATCGCCGGCGCGCTGTTTACCCAGACCACCCAGCTCGCCTCGCTGGACGTGTTTTCGTTCGAACGCTCGGCCGATCTGATCCTGGTGCTGGTGCTGGGCGGCACCGGCTATCTGTACGGCGGGCTGATCGGCGCGGTGGTGTTCAAGCTGCTTCAGGAGACGTTCTCGATCCTCACGCCGCAATATTGGCTGTTCTGGATCGGCCTGGTGCTGGTGGTGATCGTGATGATCGGCCGCGAGCGTCTGCATCGCTGGGTGCTTTTCCTGCCGCGTGCGGTGATGCGCGCGCTGCGGGGGCGCAACACCAATGCGGGGGCCGCCGAATGACGTTGGCGCTGCAGACCATCGGTCTGGAAAAGCACTTCGGCGGGCTCAATGTCACCCGCAATCTCTCGCTGAGCGTCGAAGCCGGCGCACGCCACGCGTTGATCGGTCCGAACGGCGCCGGCAAGACCACGGTGATCAACCAGCTCACCGGTGTGCTCAAGCCGAACGGCGGCCGCATCCTGCTCGAAGGCAACGACATCACCCACATGCCGGTCCACAAGCGGGTGCTGCGCGGATTGTCGCGCACTTTCCAGATCAACCAGCTCTATGCCGACCTGACGCCGCTCGAGACCATTGGTCTTGCTGTGTCGGAACGCTCCGGTCATGGCGGCGACTGGTGGCGGCGGATGGGCACCCGCGCCGACATCAATGCCGAGATCGCCGATAACCTCGAGCGCTTCAAGCTGCTCGACGTGATGAACGAGCCGACCGGCACGCTGCCCTATGGCAAGCAGCGCCTCTTGGAGATCGCGGTGGCGATCGCCACCAAGCCGCGCGTGCTGCTGCTCGACGAGCCGGCCGCCGGCGTGCCGGAGAGCGAGCGCCATGACATTCTCGCCGCGGTCGCCGGCCTGCCGCGCGAGGTGACGGTGCTGCTGATCGAGCACGACATGGACCTGGTGTTTTCGTTCGCCGACCGCATCTCGGTGCTGGTCTCCGGTGCGCTGCTGACAGAAGGCACGCCGGAAGAGGTGGCGCGCGACCCGCAGGTCAAGGCGGTGTATCTCGGCGAGGATGCCCATGTTTGAGCGTGTCAATGTCTGACTTGCTGACGATCGACAAGCTCCGCGCCGGCTACGGCGAGGCGGTGGTGATCCCCCAGATGTCGCTGCGCCTCGCCGAAGGCGAGGCGCTGGCGCTGCTCGGCCGCAACGGCACCGGCAAGACCACGCTGATCAATTCGATCGTCGGCGTTACCCGCCGCTTCTCCGGCACGATCGCGGTCGGCGGCGTCGATGTCACCGCGCTGCGGCCTGATCAGCGGGCGCGTGCCGGTATCGGCTGGGTGCCGCAGGAGCGCAACATCTTCAAGTCGCTCACCGTCGAGGAGAACTTGACTGCGGTAGCGCAGCCGGGACCGTGGACGGTGGCGCGGGTGTACGAGATGTTTCCGCGGCTCGAGGAGCGGCGCAGCAATTTCGGCAACCAGCTCTCCGGCGGCGAACAGCAGATGCTAGCGATCGGCCGCGCGCTGACCCTCAATCCCAAGGTGCTGCTGCTCGACGAGCCGACCGAGGGGCTGGCGCCGATCATCGTTGACGAATTGCTAACCGCGCTCGGCACCATCACCCGCTCCGGCGGCATCTGCTCGATTATCGTCGAGCAGAACGCGCGAAAAATCCTCCAGCTCGCGGATCGGGTTGTGATATTGGAACGCGGCGCGATCGTGCATGATGCGGCGAGCGCGGCGCTGAAGGACGATGCCGCAACGCTGGAACGCTATCTGGGCGTCTCCGGCGGAGCCAAGAGCTGACCTTGGGGAGTTGAAATGACGCAAAGAACAAAGCCTCCGTTCCGCGCCGACGAGGTCGGCAGCCTGCTGCGGCCTCAGAAGATCAAGGAAGCCCGCGCCAAGCTGGAGAAGGGCGAGATCACCGCCGCCAACTTACGTGAAATCGAGGACATGGAGATCGAGAAGGTCGTCCATAAGCAGTCAGCGATCGGCCTGAAGCTCGCCACCGACGGCGAGTTCCGTCGCTCGTGGTGGCACTTCGACTTTCTCGCCAAGCTCACCGGCTGCGAACTCTACCATCCCGACACCGGTATTCAGTTCGCGGGCGTGCAGACCCGGAACGATTCGATCCGGGTGATCGGCAAGCTCGACTTCCCCGACGATCATCCGATGCTCGATCACTTCCGCTTCCTGAAGAAGCACGCCGATATTGCACATGTGACGCCGAAGATGACGATTCCGTCGCCGGCCGTGCTGCACTTCCGCGGCGGCCGCAAGGCTATCTCCAGCGAGGTCTATCCGGATCTCGACGGCTTCTTCCAGGATCTCGCCAAGACTTATCGCAAGGCGGTGAAGGCATTCTACGACGCCGGCTGCCGCTATCTGCAGTTCGACGACACCGTGTGGGCGTATCTGTGCTCGCAGGACGAATTACAGAAGGCGCGCGACCGCGGCGACAATCCGGACAATCTGCAGCAGATCTATGCGCGAGTGATCAATTACGCGATCGCCGATCGTCCGGCCGACATGGTGATCACCACCCACGTCTGCCGCGGCAACTTCCGTTCGACCTGGATTTCGTCCGGCGGCTACGAGCCGGTGGCCGAGACGCTGCTCGGCGGCATCAATTACGACGGCTATTTCCTGGAATACGATTCCGAGCGCGCCGGTGGCTTTGAGCCGCTGCGATTCCTGCCCAAGGGCAACAAGGTCGTGGTGGTCGGGGTCATCACCTCGAAGTTCGGCGAACTGGAGAGTAAGGACGCGATCAAGCGCCGGCTCGAAGAGGCGTCGAAATTCGTGCCGCTCGACCAGCTCGCGCTGTCGCCGCAGTGCGGCTTCGCCTCGACCGAAGAGGGCAACATCCTGTCCGAGCAGGAGCAGTGGGACAAGCTGCGCCTCGCGGTGGAAGTGGCGCAGGAAGTCTGGGGCAAGTAAGCGACCAGCATCCTACCGGAGGACCGCACGATGAGAAACATGCATGGTCTGGCGTTGCTGTTTCTCCTGTCGATCATCGCCTGCGCGGCGACATCCGCGCAGGCGCAGCTTCAATCGATCCCGCTGCTCGGCGATTGGCAGCAAATCGCCGGCAGCGCCGGCAATTGCCCGGCCTGCCGGATCAACCTGTCGGGCACCGGCGATGACATCACCGTCATCGCCAACAACGGCTGGTCGGCGCAGGTCCGCGAGCGCCGCTTGAACGGCGCACCCGTCGCGGTCGGTTACGGCCTTTGGCGCGTGCGCGACAGCCGGTTCGACGGCAAACAGTTCGACCTTGTTCTGGAACTGCGCGGCGAACGCCTGCATATGACGATGCGAATTGACGCCGGCCGCCGCGCCTGGGTGGTGAGGGCGGTGTACGGTCGCCCGTGGCTCGGCTCCTGACGGGAGCCGCTCGACTTCAATCGACCCCGAGATAGGCCGACTTCACCTTCGGATCGTTGAGCAGTTCCGACGCCGGCCCTGCATGCACGATGCGGCCGGTTTCGATCACGTAGCCACGGTCGGCGATTTCGAGCGCGGCGACGGCGTTCTGTTCGACCAGCAGGATGGTGATGCCGCTCTTCCGCATCGCCACGACGGCGTCGAGGATCTGGTCGACCAGGATCGGCGACAGTCCGAGCGACGGTTCGTCGAGCAGCAGCAGCTTGGGCTTGCCCATCAGCGCGCGGCCGATCGCCAGCATCTGCTGCTGGCCGCCGGACAGGCCGCTGGCCTGCTGGTCGCGCTTGTCCTTCAGAATCGGAAACATCGCATAGACGCGCTCGCGGTCGGCCTCGATACCGTCGTCTTTCCGTAGGTAAGCGCCGAGCCTGAGATTGTCGGCGACGCTGAGCGGTCCGAAAATCTGCCGGCCCTCCGGCGACTGGGTGATGCCGAGGGCGACGCGTTTGTGCGGCGGCAGCTTGTCGATGCGCTGGCCGAGAAAGCGGATTTCGCCGCCGGAGACCGGCTGCACGCCGGACAGCGCGCGCAGCAGCGTGGTCTTGCCGGCGCCGTTGGAGCCGATCAGCGCCACCACCTCGCCTTCGCGCACTTCAAGGCCGATGCCTTTCAGCACGTCGATCCGGCCGTAGCCGCTGTGCAGATCCTTGACCTCAAGCACGCGCCGCCTCCCGCGCGCCGTGACGGCCCAGATAGGCTTCCGCCACCAGCGGATTGTGCCGCACCTCGTCGGGCGTGCCTTCGACCAGCATCCGGCCCTGATTGAGCACCAGGATGCGATGCGAGATCTTCATCACCAGCTTCATGTCGTGTTCGACCAGCACCACCGCGATGCCCTGGTCGGCGACGCGGCAGATCAGCCGGTCGATCTCTTCGGTCTCGACCGAATTGCACCCGGCGGCCGGCTCGTCGAGCAGCAGCACCCGCGGCTCGGCGGCGAGCGCGCGGGCGATCTCCAGCCGCTTGCTTGCGCCGTAGGACAGCGATCCGGCGGCGACGTCGGCGACGTCGCGGAGGCCGACCTGATCGAGCAGCGTCAGCGCCGCCGCGCGGGTGGCGCGGTTCTGGCGCGTCACCGAGGGCAGGCGCAGCAGGTCGGCGAACAGGCTGCAGCGCTCCTGCAGATGCCGACCGACCATGACG